>DASVEC010000420.1:0-5923 GCA_036380755.1 Iamia sp.
CACCAGCGGGAACCAGTAGGCGCGCTCCTGCACGCTCGGGGTGCGATCGAGCAGCTCCTCGTAGCCGGCGACCACCCAGCGCTGGGCGGCCTCGCCGCTGCCGAGCAGATGCTGGGCCAGCCCACCCTTGCTCAGCCCGGCGCCGATGCGACCGGTCCAGTAGGTGAGGTCGCCCGCGGATGCCGGTCGGCCGAGGGCGAGCTCGTAGAGGTGCTCGACGTAGTCGGCATCGGTGCCGCCGGCCTGGGCGTAGACCTCCGGCGTGCCCAGGATGCGGGCCCGCACCGTGATGAGGGTCGTGGTGCGGAGCTGCGCGGCCCAGTAGGCCTGACCACCGGGGTCGGGGGCGCGGCCGAGGATCTCCTCGTACAGCTGGTTCGCCAGGCGGGCGCGGCTCTCGGCCGAGCCGACCAGGTTGCTGGCCAGACGGCCGGTGGACGCGCCCCGGTCGCGCCCGTAGGTCCACGACTCGAGGCCGGGAGCGTCGGCGGCGCGGCCGAGGACGTCCTGGTACGCCTGGCGGATCCAGAGCTCGTCGGCGGTGTAGGGGTCGTCCTCGCAGCGCCGCCCGGCCCCGTCGGCCCCGGTGCGGAACTCCCACGAGCTCGGCGTCGCGGCGTCGCCGTCGGCGTCGAGGAGGGCGGCGGTGACGTCGACCCGGTACCAGGTGCACGGGGCGAGGTCGGCGGCGGGCTGGAGGTCGACCGTGTGCGTCCCGGCGTCGGGGCCGTAGGGGACGACCCGGGGGTAGCCCGCCATCAGCGGCACGGGCGCCTCGGTGTCGCGCACCTCGAGGGTCATGGCGCCAGCGGGGAGCTGCTCGGACACCGGGTCGCCCCCGGGGTGGCGGTAGGGGAGGGCGTAGGTCAGCGACGCCGAGATGCGGGTGCGGGCACCGCCGCGGCCGGGGTGCGAACCGGGCTGGTAGGTGCGCACCCAGCCGGTGGCGGGGATGCGGCGCTGGCCGTCGGCGGGGTAGGTGGCGGAGACCTCGGTCGTCGGGTCCTGGCCCAGGAGCCGGGCCCACATGTCGTCCCACTGGCCGGCGATGGCCCGGGCCGCGTACTCGACGCCGCCGGGCGCGGTGACCATGTTGTGGCTCAGCCACGGCATCTCCCGCTGGACGCCGCGCAGGTGCGTGGGCACCCAGCTCGACTCGGCGGCGTAGACGATGTCGATGTACGTCTGGCCGAAGGCGAGCTGGTCGGCGGTGACGCCCTGCTGGCCCGACGCCGCGAACGCGGCCAGCAGGTCGGGGACGCTCGGCAGGGGCGGTGGGGCCCCGCCGGGCCGGTGGTGGACGCCGATGGCGACGAGGTCCATCACCAGCTCCTGGCCCCCGCCGTCCTGGACGGCGGCCAGCTCCTCGGGCAGGTAGTACTCGTCGAGGTCGGGGCTGTTGGGTTCGAACAGCCAGTCCCACACCTCGTCGCCGGTGCCGTGGGCGACGATGCCCATGAGATGGGCGATCTGGGCCGCGCACGGGCCGGTCGGGGCGGTGAGGTCGCCGCACGACTCCTTCTCGCGGATGAGCTCGGCGTAGACGTCGGTGAAGCGCTGCCAGTGCGCCTCCTCGCCGTAGACGTTGCCGGGCCCGTAGCCGCCGTCGGGGAACCGGGCGCCCGAGCGGACCTGGGCCACGTTGGCCCTCAGCAGCGCCTCGAGGGCCGGCGCGTCCACCAGGTCGATGGCCGACTCGGCCATCCAGGCGTGCGTCGTCATGCCCGCCGCCCCCACCGGCGGGCTGCCCGTCGGGACGAGCCCCCCGAGTGCCGCCAGGACCGCCAACCCCACCACCAGTCGCTTGATCACGGCGGCGCAACCTACCCGGGGATGGTGAACCGCGGGTTACGCCAACCCGTCGAGGGCGGCGTGGAGCTGGGGGACCCACACGTCGGGGATGACCACGGCGCTGTTGTGCGGCCCGGCGACCTCGTGGATCCGGCAGCCGGGGATGGCGGCGGCGAGGCCGCGCTGGCGCCGGGTGGGCACGGTGCGGTCGCGGGTGGTGACCACGGCGGCGGTGGGGACGTCGACGGCGCCGATCCAGCGGTTGCTGCGGAACCGGCCGAGGGCGGCCCCGACCCGCAGCAGCGAGGGCGGGTCGCTGCGCAGCAGCTCCTGGCGGTACCAGGCGGCGTAGGGGCCGTCGGCCACCTTGCCGTTGACGGCGCGGACCATGCGGGCCCGGGCCGGTCCGGGGAAGGCTCGGACTGCGGGGGCGATCCACGACTGGCCCCGGTACCAGAGGTCGCCGACGGGCCCGGTCTGGAAGTGGCGGGCGGTCGAGCACAGGACCAGCCCGGCGACCCGATCCCGGTGGCGGTGCCACACCAGCTGGGCCACGGCCCCGCCGAGCGAGTAGCCGACGACCACGGCGCGGGTGACCCCGAGGGCGTCGAGCACGGCGGCGCAGTCGTCGGCCAGGTCGTCGAGGCGGACGCCGTGACGGGCGGGTGACGAGCGGCCGTGGCCCCGCAGGTCGGGGGCGACGACCCGGTAGCGCTCGGCCAGGGCGGGGTAGCAGGGGGCGAAGGTCGTGTCGGCCGTGACCGTCCAGCCGTGGACCAGCAGCACCGGGATGCGGTCGTCGTCGGGACCGTCGAGGTCGGCCCGCACGAAGATCTCGCCTCCGTCGGGGAGTCCGACGATCCGCCCCGCCGGCAACCCGACGGGCGCGCGGACGTCGTCGTCGGTCGCGGTGCTCATGGGGGTCCTCGTCGGCGGCATCGTCGGAAGTGTTCGGGCTCGGCCGGTCGGTGGCTTGGTCAGTGCTTGACCATGACGTGCTTGAGCTCGGTGTAGGCCTCGACGGCGTAGATCGACATGTCCTTGCCGTAGCCGGACTGCTTGAAGCCGCCGTGGGGCATCTCGCTGATGATCGGGATGTGGTCGTTGACCCACACGGTGCCGAAGCGGAGGCCCGCGGCCATGCGCATGGCCCGGCCCACGTCGCGGGTCCACACCGAGGCCGCCAGGCCGTAGTCGACGCCGTTGGCCCAGCGCAGGAGCGTCTCCTCGTCGGGGGCCCGCTGGACGGTGACCACCGGGCCGAACACCTCGCGCTGGGCGATCTCCGACGACTGCTCGACGTCGACCAGCACCGTCGGCTCGTAGAAGAAGCCGGCCCCGTCGCCCGCCGATCCGCCCACGGCCACAGAGGCGCCCGCATCGACCGCACGCGAGACCATGCCGGATACGCGCGCCAGCTGGGCGCCGGACACGACCGGCCCGACCTCGGTCTCCTCGGCCGTCGGGTCGCCGAAGGGGATGGCGCCGACCTCGGCGACCAGGGCGGCCACCACGTCGTCGTGGATCGCCGGGCCGGCGATGAGACGGCAGGCGGCGGTGCAGTCCTGGCCCGAGTTGTAGTAGCCGGCGGCCCGGACGCCCTCGGCCACGGCCTGCGGGTCGGCGTCGTCGAACACGACGACCGGCGCCTTGCCGCCCAGCTCCAGGTGCACCCTCTTCAACGAGTCCGCCGCGGCCCGGGCCACCGCCTGGCCGGCGCCGACCGAACCGGTGAGCGACACCATGGCCACGTCGGGGTGCTCGACGAGGGCCACGCCCGCCGTCGACCCCTGGCCGCACACCACGTTGAGCACGCCCGGCGGGAGGATCCCGGCCGCCAGCTCGCCCAACCGCAGCGCGGTGTAGGGGGTGAGCTCGGACGGCTTGAGCACCACGGTGTTGCCGGCCGCGAGGGCGGGCCCGACCTTCCACGTGGCCATGTTGAGCGGGTAGTTCCACGGCGCGATCGACCCGACGACGCCGAGCGGTTCGCGCCGCAGCATCGACGTATAGCCCTCCATGTACTCCCCCGCGGCGCGGCCCTCCAGGAAGCGACCGGCCGAGGCGAAGAAGGCCCAGTTGTCGGCGGTGAGGTCCATCTCGAACTCCATGATCGAGACGGGCTTGCCCACGTTGCGGGCCTCGAGGGCCGACAGGCCGTCGAGGTCGTCGGCGATGGCGGCGGCCAGCCGGTGGAGCAGCTCGGACCGGGCCCGCGGCGTGAGGGCGGCCCAACCGTCGAAGGCCCGGCCGGCGGCGGCCACGGCATCGTCGACGTCGGCGGCATCGCTGGCCGGGGCCGTGCCCATGACGGCGCCCGTGGCCGGGTCGAGCACGTCGTCGGTGGCCCCCGAACGGGCCGGGACGAACGTGCCGTCGATCAGGTTCTGGTCGCGCACGGGTCTGCCTTCCGTCGAGTGATCTCGTCGCAAGGCTGCCACGTCGCCACCGATACCGTCGTCAGGACGGGGGGTTACGATCGGATCATGACCATGACTGCCGACGAGCTGGCCGTCGCGGCCCAGGACCACCTCTGGCTCCACTTCTCCCGTCTCGCCGGCGAGGCCGGCAAGGGCCCCACCGTCATCGAGCGCGGGCAGGGATCGTACGTCTGGGACGCCGACGGCAACCGCTACCTCGACGGGCTGGCCGGGCTCTTCGTCGTCAACGCCGGCCACGGCCGCGAGGAGATCGCCCGGGCGGCCGCGGCCCAGGCCGAGACCCTCGCCTACTTCCCGCTGTGGACCTACGCCCACCCGGCCGCCATCGAGCTCTCCGCCCGCCTCGCCCGCATGGCACCGGGCGACCTCAACCGGGTCTTCCTCACCACGGGCGGGGCCGAGGCCGTCGATGCGGCGTGGAAGCTGGCCCGCCAGTACTGGCTGGCCATGGGCTTCCCCGACCGGGTGAAGGTCATCGCCCGCAACCTCGCCTACCACGGCGCCACTCTGTCGACGCTCAACATCACCGGCCTGGACGCCATCAAGGAGCCGTTCCTGCCGCTGCTCAACGGCCAGTCCCGCCACGTCGGCATCACCAACGCGCAGAGCTGCCCGACGTGCGATCCCGAGGGCCACGGGCCGTGCACGGCGGCGTGCGCCGAGGAGATCGAGCGGATGATCGTGGCCGAGGGCCCCGAGACGGTGGCGGCCGTCTTCCTCGAGCCGGTCCAGAACGCAGGAGGCTGCTTCGTCCCCGGCGACGGCTACTTCCGGCGGGTCCGGGAGATCTGCGACACCCACGGCGTGCTGCTCGTCTCCGACGAGGTGATCTGCGCCTTCGGGCGGCTGGGCGACTGGTTCGGCTCGGCCCGCCTCGGCTACCAGCCCGACATGCTCACCTTCGCCAAGGGCGTCACGTCGGGGTACGCGCCGCTGGGCGGGGTCCTCGTCTCCGACCGCATCGCCGAGCCCTTCCTCGAGCCGACGTCGTCGTTCCTCCACGGCATCACCTTCGGCGGCCACCCGGTGAGCTGCGCGGTGGCGCTGGCGAACCTCGACGTCATGGAGCGGGAGGGCCTGCCGGCCCGGGTGCTCGAGCTGGAGGGCGAGTTCCGGGCCAACCTCGACACCCTGCTCGACCTGCCCATCGTGCGCGAGGTGCGGGGGATGGGCTTCTTCTACGGCATCGAGATGACCAAGGGCGGCGAGGCCTTCACCGACGAGGAGGCCGAGTGGCTCCTCCGGGGGTTCCTCTCCAACAAGCTGCTCGAGAACGGGCTGGTGTGCCGGGCCGACGACCGCGGCGATCCCGTGATCCAGCTGGCGCCGCCGCTGGTGTCGGGCCCCGAGGAGTTCGAGGCCATCGCCGGGATCATCCGCCAGACGCTGCTCGAGGCCTGGAAGGAGCTCGAGGACCGGTGACCGCTCCAGAGCTGGCCGGCGGCGCCGAGGCGATCGACCTCGACGAGGTCGACAAGGCCGTCATCCGCGCCCTCCAGACCGACGGGCGCATCCCGTACTCCAAGCTCGGCCCCATGGTCGGGCTGTCGCAGGCGGCCGTGCGCCAGCGGGTCCAGCGGCTGATCGACCGGGGCGTGATGCAGGTCGTCGCCGTCACCGACCCGGCCATGCTCGGGCTCGGCCTCCAGGCCATGGTCGGCGTGCGGGTCGAGGGCGACGTCCGGGTCGTC
>DASVEC010000421.1:0-4341 GCA_036380755.1 Iamia sp.
CGAACGAGTGACTGAGAGGTCAATACTGCTGGAACTGGTACTGCTGGGCGCGGGTCTGCTCGAGGAGGGGCCAGAGGCGGGCCCAGCCGTGCTCGGGGACGGTGAGGGTGACGCCCCGCCCGCCGGGGACGCGCAGGGTCACCCGCTGGTGGCCCTGGGCGTCGGGGCCCTGGGGCTCGATCGACAGCATCCGGAGGTGGAGGCGCGTCGTCTCGGTCAGCGTGAACACCTCGAGCACGGTCGGCTGCAGCTCGACGACCACCCGACCCAGCCCGACGTCCTCGATCTCCACCCAGCTCATGGGCGGAACGTACACGTCCTCCGACCCCACCCACCGCCCTAGCGGTGTCGGCTTCGCCGACGCCGTACCCTCGCTCGCATGGCTGATGTCCTCACGACCGACCAGCTGCGACCGGGACGGGCCGAGCTCGACCGGCTGGCCCGCCGGGTCGACGTGCCCCGCGAGGGGCGCGCCCCGCTGGAGGTGCGGTCGCCCCTGACCGGCGACGTGGTCGGCGTGGTCCCGTCGGGCACCCGCGAGGACGTGGTCGACGCCGTGACCGCGACCCGGGCGATCCAGGGGGCGTGGGCCCGGACCTCGGCCAAGGAGCGGGCCGGGATCCTCGCCGCCTACCAGACCCTCGTCCTCGACCACCAGGACGAGATCCTCGACCTCCTGCAGCTGGAGAACGGCAAGGCCCGGGGGTCGGCCTTCGAGGAGGTCGCCGACACCGTCCTCAACTGCCAGTACTACGCCCGCAACCTCAGCCGCTTCCTCAAGGACAAGCCCCGGCGCACCGCCCTGCCCGGGCTGGTCCGGGCCTGGGAGCGCCACGTCCCCAAGGGGATCGTCGGGCTCATCGCGCCGTGGAACTACCCGCTGGCCCTGTCGATCGGCGACGGGCTGCCCGCCCTGATGGCCGGCAACGCCCTCGTGCTCAAGCCCGACTCGCAGACGCCGTTCACCACCATCCGGGCCTTCGAGCTGCTGGAGGAGGCCGGTCTGCCCAAGGGCCTGGTCCGCATCGTCACCGGCCCGGGCTCCGTCGTGGGCGAGGCGATCATCGACGAGACCGACTTCGTCATGTTCACCGGGTCGACCGCCACCGGCCGTCGGGTCGCGGCCCGGGCGGCCGAGCGGCTCATCGGCTGCTCGGCCGAGCTGGGCGGCAAGAACCCGATGATCGTGGCGGCCGACGTCGACCTCGACCGGGCCGTGCGCGGCGCCCTCGCCGCCTGCTTCTCCAACACCGGCCAGCTCTGCATCTCCATCGAGCGGCTCTACGTCGAACGCCCCATCGCCGAGGAGTTCACGGCCCGCTTCGCCGAGGCCACCGGCGAGCTGCGGCTCGGCCCCGGCCAGGACTTCGCCGCCGAGGTCGGCTCGCTCATCTCCCAGGACCAGCTGGACAAGATCAGCGCCCACGTCGCCGACGCCGAGGCCAAGGGGGCCAAGGTCGTCGCCGGCGGCCGGGCCCGCCCCGACCTCGGCCCGCTGTTCTACGAGCCGACCGTCCTCACCGGCGTCACGCCGGAGATGGACGTCCACGCCGAGGAGACCTTCGGCCCGCTGGTGTCGATCTACCCGGTCGACACCCTCGACGAGGCGGTCGAGCGGGCCAACGACACCGAGTACGGCCTCAACGCCAGCATCTTCATCGACGACATCCGCCGGGGCCGGCGCCTGGCCGAGCGGATCATGGCCGGGACGGTGAACGTCAACGACGGCTACCAGTCGGCGTGGGCCGCCACCGGCTCACCGATGGGCGGGATGAAGGCCTCCGGTCTCGGGCGGCGCCACGGCAAGGAGGGGCTGCTCAAGTACACCGAGAGCCAGACCGTGGCCGTCCGCTCCGCCCTGGCCGAGCGGATCCAGGTCGCCCCCGACCCCGGCGACACCGCCAAGCGCCTCACCGCCCTCCTCCGCAGCTCCAAGCACATGCCCTTCTGAGGACCCGCTCGCCTAGGGTGCTCGACGTCGACGGCGCGCGGGGCCGTCCTGCCGAGGGGAAGAAGACCATGAGGAACCGACTCGTCGCGCTGACCGGCGCGTGCGGCCTGCTGCTCGTGCTGGCGTCGGGGTGCACCGTCACCTCGCCGCCCGAGCACGGTGTGGTGCGAAACAAGGCCAGGACCGGGTCGGGGGCCCTCGACTACGAGCTCGTCCTCCGCGGGCCCGACGGCGTCGATCGCGACGTGAGGGTGAGCCGGAGCCAGTACAACCGGGCCCGGCGGGGCGACTGCTGGAGCCGAGCCGAGAAGCAGGCGGTCGACGCCGCGCGCTGCGAGAGCTGATCGCTCAGCGAAACGAGGTGCGGCCGGCGGAGGCGAGGGGGTTGCGCAGGACGCTCCAGAGCGACATCCCGAGGGCGTAGGTGTGGATGGTGCGCCCGGGCGTGACGCGGACGAAGCAGCCGTCGGGGATCTCCAGCTCGCCGTGGCTCGTGATGGCCTTCAGGTCACCGGTCTCGACCAGACGCCGGACCTCGGGGTCGTCGACCGCGAGGACGTCGGCTCGGCCCTGGAAGTGGATGGTGGACGGGGGGCCGACGGGCAGGCGTCGCACCGGCACGGTCACGGCCACGTGGGGGCTGGCCAGCGCGTTGCGGCCCTTCCGGCTGGTCGTCTCGGTCGAGAGCCAGAGGTCGTCGCCGACCATCGTGTAGAGGACGCCGGCCGCATGGGGGCGTCCGGCCGGCGACACGGTGGCGAGCACGGCGTAGGACCGCTTGGCCAGCGCTCGCCGCACGAGGTCGGCGGGCACGTCGCGCACGGGATGGCCGGTGGCGGCGATGTCGGGGGTGGTCAGGGGGTGGGTGGTGGCGGTCATGGGCCCAGTGGACATCGATCCGGTGAGACGGTCCATGGTCCACGAGCGCAGTTCCGTACGCGAGCGTCTAGCGTTCGGACATGGACGCCATCTCCTCGCTGCTCGACGGCCCCCGAGCCCGGCGGGCCTTTCTCCTCCAGGTCGTGATGGCCCCGCCGTTCAGCATCCGGGTCGAGGACGAGGCGCCGCTGAGCCTGATCGCCGCCACCGACGGCGGCCTCGTGCTGATCGACCAGGCGACCGGCATGGAGGTCCGGCTCGACGCCGGCGACGTGGCCCTCGCCCGCGGTCCGGACCACTACCGGATCGCCGACGCCGCCGCCACCGCGGTCCAGATCGTGGTCCGCCCCGGGCAGATGTGCATGCCGCCCGACGGGGTCGAGGTCAAGGTGGCCGATGTCCTCGGCACCCGCACCTGGGGCAGCGCCGCCGACGGCGTGGCCATGATCGTCGGCACCTACGAGCGGGCCGGCGAGGTCAGCCGGCGCCTGCTCGATGCTCTCCCCGCCCTCGCCGTCGTCCGGTCGGGACCGGCGACGCAGCCGCTCGTCGACCTGCTCGCCGGCGAGATCGTCCGCGACGAGCCGGGGCAGGAGGCGGTGCTCGACCGGCTGCTCGACCTCCTGCTGGTCACCACCGTGCGGACCTGGTTCGCCGGGCCCGAGGCCGACGCGCCGGCCTGGTACCGGGCCAACGACGACCCCGTCGTCGGCCACGCCCTGCGCCTGCTGCACCAGGAGCCGGCGGCGGCCTGGACCGTGGCCTCGCTGGCCCGCGAGGTCGGCGTGTCCCGGGCCACGCTGGCCCGCCGGTTCGCCGACGAGGTGGGCGAGACACCGATGGCCTACCTCACCGAGTGGCGCCTGGCCCTGGCCGCCGACCTTCTGCGCGAGCCGGACGCCACCGTCGCAGGTGTCGCCCGCCAGGTGGGCTACGGCACCGGCTTCGCCCTCAGCGCCGCCTTCTCCCGGGTCCGCGGCATCAGCCCCAGCGAGCACCGCGCCCTCGCCCCCACCGACGAGCGCATGGCCGACACCATCGCCCGCTGAGAATTTCTTTCCCGGTGGTCCAGCGCACCTCCATCGGATGGAGTATCGGGCTGGCGCGGTACGTACCTGGACGCGGGGAGTAGGGCCCGGAAGGTCACTGCTATTCTCCCTAGTCAGCGTCCTGTCTGTCGCGACTTGACCATACTGACTATCTCCGAAGTCGTACCGCGCCAGCCCGGTACCCCATGTGATGGCGGTACAGCCTTGTTTCCTTCGGGTTTCTCACCTCCGTGCCATTGACAGTTGGCCTCAGGAAACCTCATGGTGAGGAGGCAAAGGAGACCCCGATGACCGACGACCCCCTCAGCCAGCTGGTGATCGACGAGGACCACCTCGCCCGCGAGCTGCTCGCCACGACGCTGCAGCCGTACCTCCGCCTGAACGGCACGGGCGAGGTCATCCTCGAGGCTCGGGCCGAGCACCTCCAGGCCGCGGACCGGATCCTGGTGGTGCTCCTCGGGC
>DASVEC010000422.1:0-17266 GCA_036380755.1 Iamia sp.
CCCCGAGCAGTCGTACCAGCGCATCAAGGAGGCCCGGCAGCTGCGGGGCAAGGCCCTGGGCGTCGTCCGGTCGGTGGCGGCCTGGCGGGAGCGACGGGCCGCCGAGCTCGACATCCCCGTCCGCCACGTCATGGCCGACCTGGCCGTGGTCAGCGTGGCCAACCGGGCCCCGACCGCGGTCGGTGACCTCAAGGGCGTGCGTGGCCTCGACGACCGCCTGCGCCGGGGCGCCCTGGCCGAGCAGATCCTCGAGGCCGTCGCCGTCGGGTTGGAGAACGGCCCGCCGGCCCGGGCCGAGCGGGCGTCGGACCACGAGCTCGACCGCAAGCTGCGCCCGGCCGTCGCCCTGGTGTCGGCGTGGATCGCCCAGCTGGCCCGGACCCACCGGATCGACACCTCGCTGATGGCCACCCGGTCCGACATCGAGGACCTGCTGATCGACGGATCGGGCCGTCTGGCCGACGGCTGGCGCGCCGAGCTGGTCGGCCAGCCGATCCGCGACCTGGTCGACGGCCGGGCCGCCCTCGCCTTCGACGGCGAGGATCTCGTCCTTGAACCCCGGATCTAGGCCGGCGTCAGCACGACGGCGGAGTCGGCGGCCAGCCGACCGGTGAAGGGCTCGCCCTCGCCGGCGCCGGTGCTGGCGACCTCGACCGTCCAGTCACCGTCGAGCGGGAGGTCGACGGGCGAGGAGGCGAAGCAGACGGCCACCAGACGGCGGTCGTCCCCCGCGACGCGCTCCCAGGCCAGGACGCCCGGGGGGGCGTCGAGGGTCACCTGGTCGCCGGCGACCAGGGCGGGGGAGGCCCGGCGGGCCGCCAGCAGCCGCCGGTACAGGTGGAGGATCGAGGACTCGTCGGCCCGCAGGGTCTCGGCGTCGCGCCCGTCGTCGGCGGCGGGGGGCCAGGGCAGCCAGGGGTCGTCGCCCCAGCCGTGGCCGGCACCCGCAGTCCACGGGATCGGGGCCCGGCAGCCGTCGCGGCCGCCCGGGTCGACCACCCGCTCCGGGGGCACGACCGCGTCCTCGAGGCCGAGCTCCTCGCCGGCGTAGAGGAAGGGCGTGCCCCGCAGCCCGAGGGTGAGGAAGGCGGCGGCGCGGGCCCGCGCCTCGCTGCCGTAGCGGCTGCGGTGCCGGGGGCTGTCGTGGCTGGACAGCACCCACGTGGGCCAGCCGGCCGGGGCGATCAGGGTCTCGACCTCGTCGACCCGCTTCCGGAAGACCCGGGCGTCCCACGGCGCGTGCAGGGGCGGGAAGTTGAACGACAGGTGCACGCCCCGGCCCTCGTCGTAGTACTGGGCGACCAGCGCGGTGTCGAGCAGGTACACCTCGCCGACCATCATCCGCTCGCCGTCGTAGGAGTCGAGCAGCTCGCGCATCCGGCGGAGCCGGGGGATCGTGACGTCGGGGGCGTGGTTCAGCGCCGAGTGGGGGATCGGGATCAGCTCGGCGGGGTCGTCGGGGAGGCCGGGCGTCTTGCCGATGGCGTGGAGGACGTCGGCCCGGAAGCCGTCGACCCCCCGATCGAGCCAGAAGCGGAGCACGTCGTGCATCGCCGCCTCGACGGCGGGGTTGTCCCAGTCGAGGTCGGGCTGCTGGGGCAGGAACAGGTGGAGGTACCACTGGTCGCGGGCCGGGTCGACGGTCCACGCCGGCTCGTCGTCGGCGAACGAG
Organism: Iamia sp.; assembly: GCA_036380755.1. GTDB lineage: Bacteria > Actinomycetota > Acidimicrobiia > Acidimicrobiales > Iamiaceae > Iamia. Next base: position 1,673 of record DASVEC010000422.1, read on the forward strand.
GCCCGCCAGTTGTTGGGCGGGGCGCCGTCGGGTGTCCGGTCCCGCCAGACGTACCAGTCCCGCTTCTCGGCGTCGGGCCCGGTGCGGGCGTCGAGGAACCAGGGGTGCTGGTCGGACGTGTGGTTCGGGACCCAGTCGACGACGACCTTGATGTCCCGGGCGTGGCAGTCGGCCACCAGCCGGTCGAAGTCCTCCAGCGTGCCGAAGAGGGGGTCGACGTCGCAGTAGTCGGACACGTCGTAGCCGAAGTCGGCCATGGGGGAGCGGTAGAACGGCGACAGCCAGATGGCGTCGACCCCGAGCCAGCTCAGGTGGTCGAGGTGGGTGCGGATCCCCTCCAGGTCGCCCACCCCGTCGCCATCGGCGTCGGCGAAGGAGCGGGGATAGATCTGGTAGACGACCGCCCCCTGCCACCAGGGTCGATCGTCGGACGAGGCGATGCTGTCGTCGGCCACGGCGGCGGACCGTAACCGGCCATGCTGGTGGGATGCGCCGCCTCCGGGACCGCTCGACACCGGAGCTGGTTCGCCGGGTGGGGATGCCGCCCGGCGACCCCGCCCCCGACACGGTCACGGACGTCGTTCCCGGGTCGTGGTGGCCGTTGCTGCTCGGCCTGCTCCCCGCTCTCGTGGTCACGGCGGCCTCGCCGGTCCTCGGCGTCGATGGCGGACCGGCGAACGTCGTGATGATCGTCACCGCTGGTCTCGGTCTCCTCCTCGCCTCCCTGCTCGTCCAGCGTCGGTGGGAACGGATCTGGCGGGCCACGGTCGGCCGCGAGCTCCCCCCGAACCTGATCGTGGGGCTGACCGTCGATCATCTGGTCGTGTGGGCCGGGCCCCGGCCGGCGGTGCCTGAGTGGCGACCGGAACTGGTCCTTGGCCGTGGCGGCACGCGCCTCCGTCCCACGATGGGGGGACTCGGTCCGTACGTCGTGACCGGCCCGGACGGACCCATCGTGCGCCTCGACGGTGACCTCCCGAGTCGCCGAGTGCTCGCTCGCATCGCCGTCGCGCTGGACGGGTGATGCCGAGACGGGCCAGGCGCGGATCGTCCTGGTGGGGAGGGGTCGCAGTCACTCTCCGTGGGATCGGTGGGACGTTGCGCGGATGCGGCGGCGGAGCGTACGAGCGGTAGGGTGGCGATCCTGGACTGATCGACACCCAAAGCTGGAGCGTGGCCCGTGAAGAAGGGTCGGCATCGCCGTTTCGAAGAGGCACGGGCGCTGAAGCGCACGACCGAGCCCACGTACGAGGAGAAGGTCGAGCGGGCCAGCGAGCGCTCGTGCCCCGAGTGCGGGGCCGATCCCGGCCACGATCACGCCAGCTGGTGCTTGGCCGACACGGTCGAGGCCGAGGTCGAGGAGCCCTGGGCCTGACCGCCCGCTGCCTCCTGTCCTGAGCTCCCCGTCCTGACGGGTCGCGGCGTCGGCGCCGCCCCGCCGTAGCCTGGATCGTTCCCCCTCCGCGCCCGCTGTCCGCCGCGCCGCGCCCCGCCTGTCGAGAGATCACCCTGATGACCGCCGCCCCATCCACCCGCAACGTCGCCCTCGTGGCCCACGTCGACCACGGCAAGACGACGCTGGTCGACGCCCTGCTCCGGACCACCGGCGTGTTCCGGGCCCACCAGGACCTCGTCGACCGGGTCATGGACTCGAACGACCAGGAGCGCGAGCGCGGCATCACGATCCTGGCCAAGGCCGCCTCGGTCCAGTGGGGCGACATCAAGATCAACCTGGTCGACACCCCCGGCCACGCCGACTTCGGCGGCGAGGTCGAGCGGGCCCTCGCCCTGGTCGACGGGGTCGTGCTGCTGGTCGACGCGGCCGAGGGCCCTCTGCCCCAGACCCGCTACGTGCTGTCCAAGGCCCTCGCCATGCGTCTCCCGACGGTGCTGGTCATCAACAAGGTCGACCGGCACGACGCCCGCCCCCAGGAGGTCCTGTCCGAGGTCGAGGAGCTCTTCCTCGACCTGGCCCACGACGCCGACGACATCGACTTCCCGATCATCTCGGCCGTCGCCCGAGAGGCCAGGGCCGTCGAGGGCATCGGGATGCCCGGCGAGGGCGACGACCTCACCGCCCTGCTCAAGGCCATCGTCGGCAAGATCCCCGCCCCCGAGGGCGACCCCGACGGTCCCCTCCAGGCCATCGTCACCAACCTCGACGCCTCGGAGTACCTCGGCCGTCTCGCCGTGGGCCGGGTCGTGCGGGGCACCATGCGCAAGGACACCCAGATGGCGCTGCTCGACGAGGAGGTCGAGGAGGGCGCCAACGCGGTGGTCCGCCGGCCCTCGGCCCTGCTGGGCTTCGAGGGCATCAGCCGGATCGAGGTCGAGACCCGTTCGGTGGGCGACCTGTTCGTCATCGGCGGCTTCCCCGAGGTCGAGATCGGCGACACCTTCTCCGACCCGGCCACGCAGGAGGCGCTGCCCCGTCTCAGCGTCGACGAGCCGGTGCTGCGGATGACCTTCGGCATCAACACCTCACCGCTGGCCGGGCAGTCGGGGAAGTTCGTGACCTCCCGCCAGCTGCAGGAGCGGCTCGACCGCGAGGTCCTCGGCAACGTCTCCATCAAGGTCAACGAGACCACCGAGCCCGACGTCATCGAGGTGGCCGGGCGAGGCGAGCTCCAGCTGGCCGTGCTGATCGAGTCGATGCGCCGCGAGGGCTACGAGCTGCAGGTCAGTCGGCCCGAGGTGATCGTCAAGGAGATCAACGGCCGTCGCCACGAGCCCCTCGAGCGGGGCGTGGTCGACGTCCCCAGCGACCACGTCGGCACCGTCACCCAGGCCCTGGCGCCCCGCAAGGGCATCGTCAAGGACCTGGCGCCGGGCGACACCGGCCGCACGATCATGACCTTCGAGGCGCCGGCCCGGGGCCTGGTCGGCTTCCGGGGCCAGCTGCTCACCGCCACCCGGGGCACCGCCCTGCTCCACACTCACCACGTGGGCTGGATGGAGTGGGTCGGCGACCTGCCCCACCGCACCGGTGGCGCCATGCTGGCCGACCGCAAGGGCCCCACGACCTCCCACGCCCTCGACAACCTCCAGCTGCGCGGCGAGCTGTTCGTCGGCCCCGGCGAGATCGTCTACGAGGGCATGGTCATCGGCGAGGCCGCCCGCAGCGGCGACATGGTCGTCAACGCGGTGCGGATGAAGGAGCAGACCAACATCCGCACCCACAGCCACGACGACGCCGCCAAGCTGTCCCCGCCCAAGGTCCACACACTGGAGACCGCCATCGAGTGGATCGCCGACGACGAGCTGGTCGAGGTCACCCCCGAGGCCATCCGCATCCGCAAGCGCATCCTGGCCGAGCCCGACCGCCGCCGGCAGTACAAGAAGGCCCCCGCCTCGGCCTAGTCCACCGGCTCGCCGATCGTGGTCAGGGCCGTCGCCAGGGCGGCGCGGAGGCGGCGGGCGGTGGCGGGAGCGAGGTGGGCGGCGATCCGCTCGGTCGTGCCCGGCACCTCCAGCACGATCTGGACCCGGAGGTCGTCGATCCCCTCGACGTCGTCGACGAGGTTGACGATCCACCACGCGGGCGGTGTGTCCTCCTGGTCCTCGGCCTCCGTAGGGTGATCGTCCCAGGCGCTGTCGATCGACTGCTTCACCGCCCCAGCCAACCAGACGGCGCGATGGGGGATCCCCCACCGGGGGATCGGGGAGGAAGATCGCCCCTCGGGCCCGCACGGTGTGGTGGGCTGTTGGACCGGACGACGTGGAGGTGACGTGGCCCCGAGGCATCGACGTGACAGGGGAGCGGCCAGGGCCTGGATGGTCGCGCTCGTCGGGGTGGCCGTGGTGGCCGTCCTGGCCGTGGTGGCCGTCGTGGTGCTCACCCAGGACGAGGAGGGGACGGGCGACGGGGGCGCGAGCGACCGCGACGCTGCCGCGGCCGCCATCACCCGCTTCGTCGAGGCGGTCAACCGGGGCGCGCCCGGCGAGGGCGGCACGGCCACCCCGGCCGAGGAGGTCACGGCCGCCTACACCGCCATCACCGAGGGCCTGGGCAACCTGAGCATCACGGCCACGCCCGGCGACGTGGCCCTGGCCGAGGCGGAGGCCACGGCGTCGGCCCCCCTCGAGGTGGTCTGGTCGGTCGAGGGGGCGACCTGGAACACCAGCGGCACCGTCACGGCCGTCTTCGCCGGCGCCGAGGGTCAACCGGGCGAGTGGAGCGTGCTGTGGGACATCGCCGCCCTCGACAACCGGCTCCGGCCCGGCGACTCGCTGTCGGCGGTCGCCACCGACTCCGAGCGCGGGCCCATCCTCGACGCGGCCGGCGAGGCGCTCGTCGCCCCGACCCCGGTCGTCATCGTGGGCGTCGAGCCCGGTGCCGTGCCCGACACCCAGGCCGTGGCGGGCGAGCTGGCCCGGCTCGTCGGCGTCGACGGCGCCGCCCTCGCCGCCCGCATCGACGCCGCCCCCGACGACCAGTTCGTCGAGGTCATCACCCTGCGGCGCACCGACTACGACCCGATCCGCGACCAGCTCCAGGCCCTCCCCGGCACCCGCTTCCGGGAGGACACCGCCAGCCTGGCCCCCAACCGGGACTTCGCCCGGCCCATCCTCGGCTCGGTCGGCCCGGCCGACGAGGAGGACGTGGCCGAGGGCGAGGGCCGGGTCGAGCTGGGCGACCTCATCGGCCAGTCCGGCGTCCAGGCCCGCTACGACGAGCAGCTGACCGGCACGCCGGGGCTCGAGATCAGGGTCAACCGCGCCGCCTCGACACCGCCCGACGGGCAGACCACGACGACGGACCCGAACGCCGATCCGGTGCCACCCGCCGTCGAGACGCTGGAGACGATCCCGCCGGGGCCGGGCACACCCGTGAAGCTCACCCTCGACCGGGCCGCGCAGCAGGCCGCCGAGGACGCCCTCGCCGGCGACGACCGCCTCTCCGCCCTCGTCGCCGTCCGCGCCAGCACCGGCGAGATCCTCGCCGCCGCCACTGGCCCCACCGGCAGCGCCCAGAACATCGCCTTCAACGGCCAGGTCGCCCCGGGCTCGACGATGAAGGTCATCACCGCCCTGGCCGCCATCCGCCGGGGCCGCACGCCCGACTCGATCGTGAGCTGCCCGGCCGAGATCAACGCCGGCGGGCAGATCATCGGCAACGCCGGCGAGGAGGTCCTGGGGGACACGTCGCTGCTCCAGAACTTCTCCCACTCGTGCAACACCGCCTTCATCGGGCTGGCGCTCGAGTACGGGAACGACGAGCTCCACAACACCTCCCTCGACTTCGGGTTGGGCGCCGAGTGGGACCCCGGGCTCGGCGCCTTCACTGGGTCGGTGCCGGTGAACGACGGCCCCGCCAGCCGGGGCCTCTCGGCCATCGGCCAGGGCACTGTGCAGGCCAGCCCGCTCGCCATGGCGATGGTGGCGGCCACGGTCGCCGCCGGGCAGTGGAACCCGCCGCACATCGTCGCCGACCCGGCGCCCGAGAACCCGGCACCGATCCCGCTCGACCCCACCGCCGCCGGCTACCTCCGCACCATGATGCGGCAGGTCACCATCGACGGTACTGCGGGCGGGGCCTTCGCCGGGGTGGAGGGTGAGGTCTTCGGCAAGACCGGCACTTCGGAGTTCGGTTCGGGCGAGGTCCTCCAGACCAACGCCTGGTTCATCGGCTTCCGGGGCGACGTCGCCTTCTGCGCCTTCGTCGAGGGCGGTTCGGCCGGCGCCTCCGTCGCCGCCCCCAAGCTCGCCGCCTTCCTCAACGCCTACAACCCCTGACGAGCGAAAACTGCGACCCTCGTCCCCCTCAGAGGTGGATGAGGGTCGCAGTTTGCGATGGTCTAGCGCCGGTTGCGGACCACGGGGTGGGGGAGGAAGGTCGTCGTCCCGCGGGCCTCGACGTACTCGACGAACATCCGGAAGGCCTTGCGGCTGGTCATCTCGATGATCTCGTCGCGCATCTCGACGTAGACCGGCTTCTTGCCGTCGAAGGCACCGTCGTCGGCGGTGCACCACCAGTGGAACTCGGCGCCGCCCTCGCCCCAGTCGCGCCGCTTCCACTCCCGCAGGGTGGAGGTGATGTGGCCGTAGGGGTCCTTGTCGTCGACCCGGCGGAGGGGCACCTGCCAGCACACCTCGGGCTTCCAGTCCATGAACCGCTCGCCGGCGGTGACCGCGGCCTGGTGCAGGGCGCAGCCGGGGCCGGCGGGGAAGCCGGGACGGTTGAGGAAGATGCAGGCGTCGTCGACCAGGCGGGAGACGATCTCGCCGTCCTTGTTGACCTTGATCGGGCCGCCCCGCTTGGCCGCCACCTTCTTGAACTGCCACTGCTCGGCCGTCATCCGCTCGGCCATCACCTCGACGTGGGCGCGGTCCTCGGCCCCGGTGAAGTGGGCGCCGTAGGAGCAGCAGCCCTGGACCAGCTCGGGGGCGGGTGCGTCGAGGATGCCGGGGCAGCCCTGGCCGAAGATGCAGTGCCACGGGCTGGTGAGGAACGACACGTCGAAGACCCAGGTGCGGTCCTCGTCGGGGTCGTCGAACGAGACGTACTCGTGCTGGTCCTCGGGGGGTCGGCGGCGGGCCACCGGTCGACCCTAGCTACAGATCCAGACGATCCGAGACCTCGCCCCACAGGTCGCGGAGGGCGAGCGAGGCCAGGCTGCGGGGGGCGGCGACGACGGTGGGCACCTGCTCCATCGGCATGCGCTCGACCGCCGAGGACACCGGGATGGCCGAGGCCAGGAAGCGGCGCTCGGTGCGCACCTCGTCCATGAGCTTGCGATGGAGTGGCTTGCGCCGGTCGACCAGCGACAGGAAGGGGGCCAGCAGCTCGGTCGGCGCCCCGAGGTCGGCGATGACGTCGGCGAAGCGGTCGAGGGCCCGCAGGTCGAGCGGGGCGGGCACGACGGGGATCAGGAGGAGGTCGACCGACCGCACCAGCACCTCGGTGGCGGGGCCGACGCCCGGGGGGCAGTCGACCACGACGATGTCGTAGTCCTTGGCCACCGAGCTGAGGATCCGCTTGAGGGTGCGCCGGGGCTTGCGGTTGCCGCTGACGATGACGTCGGCCTCGCGCAAGGTGACGTCGCCGGGCAGCACGTCGAGCCCGTCGATCGAGCTGGGGCGGATGGCCTGGCCCAGGTCGCGGTCGCCGCCGAGGAGGCGCTGGGCCCCGCCCCGCAGCTTGGGCTTGACGCCGAGGCAGGCCGTGGCGCCCGCCTGGGGATCGATGTCCCACACCAGCGTGCGGTGGCCGGCCGCGGCGGCGAGGGCCGCCAGGTTGACCGTGGTGGAGGTCTTGCCGACGCCTCCCTTGAGGGCGGTGAGGGCGACGGACTGCACGCCCCGAGCATGGCATGCTGCCCCCCGTGGCCGGCGAGTTCGACGAGATCCGGGGCCGGCTCGAGGTCATCGCCGAGGAGCTGGCCGACCTGGCCATCGTGCGTCTCCGGGAGTCGATCGATGCCGGCGGCCACGAGCTCCCCGTCGACGAGAAGCGCCTCACCCGCGCCCGCCGCGCCGTCGAGAAGGCCATCGCCCTCCTCCAAGAGCCGGACGACACCTTCCCGGCATGACCGGTGGCGTGCGGCTGGGCATCGCCCACCACCTCGGGTGGGCGGTCGTGGTCACCGCCTCGGCCGACCACGCGGTCGTCGACCGCCGGCGGATCGAGCTGGTCGAGCCGGGTGGGGCGACCGCCCCGATCCACCACGAGGGCAAGCCGCTCGCCGACGAGGCCGCCGCGGCGCTGGTCGCCGAGGTGCGAGCGTCGTCGGTGCGAGCGGCGGGGGCGGCCCTGGACGAGCTGGCCGCCGGGCTGTCCGCGCCCGTCGTGTCGCTGTCGCTGCGCGCCTGGCCGCTCGACTTCCCCGACGACATCGCCGTCCAGCGGCGGGTGCCCTACGAGGCCCGCGCCGACTCGGTCATGTACCGCCAGGTGCTGGACGAGCTCGCCCGGGCCCGTGGCTGGGAGGTCCCCGTCTACGACGCCAAGACGGTCGAGGGCCAGGCCCGGGACATCCTCGGGCCGCGGGCCGACGGGGTGCTGCACGGCCCCCGGGCGACGCTGGGACCACCCTGGGCCAAGGACCACCGGATGGCGCTGGCGGCGACGATCGTGGCCGGCCGCTAGCGGCCCTTGTTCACCGCCCGGACGAGGTGGTGGAGCCCGCCCATCTTGAACACGTCGTAGTGGAGGGCGAGACGGGGGAGGTCGACGACGTCGTCGTCGGAGCGCTCGGGCGGGAAGGGGTCGGCCCGCTCGATGCGACCGCTGGTGCACAGGTGGGCGAAGCGCTCGTTGAGGTCCGCCAGCTCCTCGTCGGTCACGGGCGTCGTGGTGCGGATCACCAGCCGGTCGCCGACCCAGCGGATCGAGTGGTAGCGGCGGTAGAACTCGGTGACGAGGGCGGCCGCGGTGGTGACGTCGTCGGTGCGGTCGGCCAGGTCGATGTCCTGGACGTTGATGTAGCCGCCCTCGGCCAGCTCGTCGACGACGAAGCGGGTCCAGGCGTGCCAGTAGGTCCCGCCGGGCTGGTCGAGCAGGACGATGGGGGCGGGGACGGCCTTGCCCGTCTGCTGGAGGGTGAGCAGCTCGAGGGTCTCGTCGAGGGTGCCGAACCCGCCGGGCAGGGCGACGAACCCGGCCGACTCCTTCATCAGCATGAGCTTGCGGGTGAAGAAGTACTTCATGGTCACGAGCTTGGGATCGCCGGTGATGACCTCGTTGGCGCTCTGCTCGAACGGCAGCCGGATGTTCACCCCGATCGAGCGCTCGCGGCCGGCGCCCTCCATCCCGGCCAGCATGATCCCGGGCCCGGCGCCGGTGATCACCATCCAGCCGGAGTCGGCCAGCTGCTTGGCCACCTGGCGGGTCTGCTCGTAGAGGGGGCTGCCCTCCTTGGTCCGGGCCGAGCCGAAGATCGTGACCTTGGGGACGTCGCGGTAGCGGGCGAACAGGGCGAAGGCGTCGCGCATCTCGGCGATCGCGGCCCGCACGATCTTGAGGTCGAGACGGGCGGTGTCGTCGCGGCCGAGGCGGGCGGCCGAGCGGACGATGTCGCGGATGAGGTCGGCGTCGGTCGGGGGGTCGATCTCGGCGACGAGGTCGGCGATGGCGGCCTCGACCCCGTCGTCGAGATCGGCGCCGAGGGCCCGGGCGGCGCCGGCCGTGCCGAGGGCGGTGGAGCGGGGGAGATCGGTGCTCATGGCCCGGCCAGCCTCCCACGGCCGCGGCGGCGACGGGCGGCCGGTGATCGTCCCCGCCGGATCAGGCCTTCCGGCCCGCGCCGGCTGGGGCGGGTTCGGCGGGGACGGCCTTGGCGGTCGCCTTCTCGCGGTGGAGCGTGCAGCCCACGTCCCGCACCTTCGACGGCCCGGCCGCCGGCGGCCGGGGGCCCAGACGGGGGACGTTGAAGCCGACGATCGAGGTGACACCGATCACGGCGAGGAGGCACCAGCCGATGGCCTCGAACCAGGCGAAGCGCTGGGCCAGCCAGGAGTCCGACAGGTACGTGCCCTGCCACACCCAGAAGCCCACCAGGGCGCCGATCCCGGCCGAGAGCGGCACCCGCACCAACGTCCGCATCCAGAACCAGACCCACCAGGTGGCGAGCACGGCGGCGACGGTGGCCACCAGCACCTGGTCGGGCCCGAGGCCCTCGGGGAGCCACCCGCGCCGGGCGGTGGCGGTCAGGTCGGGGTCGACCCACACGGCGATGGTGCTGGCGGTGGCGGCGACGGCCACCAGGAGGGCGGCGACCGACCAGGCCTCGTCGCGCCAGCGGTCCTTCGTCGGGCCCGGACCCCACGTCAGCCGCGCCCCACCGACGGCCACGCCGACGATGAGGAGGGTCGCCAGCAGGGAGCCGACGTCGTCGCCGTAGGTGCGAGGGAGGGTCACGCCGGTCAGGGCCACCACGGCGGCGGCCACGCCCCGCCGGCGGGCGAGGGCCACGCCGACGACCGGCCCGGCGAAGGGGGCGACGACGAGCCCGATCAGACGGGCCCACAGCGGGGTACGGCCCAGGATGGTGCCCATGGTGCGGAACACCGCGCTCACGCCGAGGGAGGCCTCCGAGATCCCGCCCCAGCGCGACCGCAGCCGGCGCGTGGGCTGGCTCCAGTCGCGCAGGGCATCGGCGAAGGACTGCTCCTCGGGCTTCGCCGTGCTGGCCTGGTTGGGGTTCTCGTCGCGCGAGCGCGACAGCTCCACCGCCAGCACCTCGAGGTGCCGGCGCCAGGCGACCACGGCGTGGGTCACGACCCGTGGGTCGGTGCCCTCGAGCTCGGCGGCGATCTTCACGACGGCATCGGAGTCGTCGCCGTCGCCCCGCCTCCACGGCTGATGGGCCAGCGCCTGGAGCTGCGCCTTCCACGGGGCGACGATGTCCTCGGGCCAGGTCTCCTCGTCGAGGCACGCATCGCGGATGGCCCGTGCCGCGGCCATCGGGTCCGGCACCGTGTGGGTGGGGTCGACCAGGAGCCTGATGATCGTGTCGGCGGCGTCGGCCCGGCCCCACATCCAGTCGTTGGCCCGCCATCCGGCGTCGAGGAAGGCGGCGAAGTTCATGAGCTGGTTGCCGGCCAGCTTGCTCTCGGGGTCGAGCCGGCCGAGCCGATCGGGCGTCCCGTCGCTCGCCTCGAGCGGCGCCAGCTTCAGGGGGAGCTCCAAGGGCCGGAAGCCGTCCGGCCACGGGAAGCAGGTGCTGAGCGGCGTGGGGGCCGTGCCCGCGAGCGTGTGGTAGCGGACCTGGTCGAGGCTCCCAGTCGGCGCGTGGCCGTGGACCGACAGCAGGTCGTCGTCGAGGTGCTGGAGCGCCTTCCGCAGGTCGTCGGCGTCCCGCAGCCGGGCCGCCAGGGCGAGCGGGAGGGCGTTGGCCGGTGTCGTGCGGTCGGCCTTGGCGGCGCCCTCGGGGTGGTGGCCGAGCAGGTCGGCGGCGAGCGCCACGAGCTGAGCCCACACCTTCGTCAGGTGCACCGTCGTGTGCCTGTCCTCCAGGATCCTCTGGCGGTGGGCCACGACCACGGCGGCCTCGGGCGCCGGGTCGGAGAGGCGCTCCGAGGGGCCTTCGGGGAGCAGGAGCAACGTCTTGCGGTCCAGCTCGCTGGCCTCGAGGAGCGCCCCGGCCCGCAGCGCGTGGATCTGCTTCTTGGTCTCCGACACGGCGTCGGCCGGGTCGGTGGCGGCCTCGAGCCAACGGGACCACTCGATCAGCCGGGAGGCGGTCCGGATGAAGGCCGACCAGGGCCGCAGCTCCAGCTGCTGCTCTCGGATCTGGTCGGTGAAGGCCCGGACCCAGCGCTGCCGCGACGCCCCGTCGGCCTCGGTCAGCCAGGCGTCGAGGAGACCGTCGGGGCCCAGGGCCTCCAGGTGGGGGGTGGGGTCGCAGAGCAGGCTGGTGAGGCGCTCGGCGTCGTGGGTCGCCAGCGTGGCCCGGACCGCCTCCTCGTCGCGCTCGTCGTCGACGGCGACCGGCGCGGCCAGGGCGGCGGCCCGGTCGCGCATCTGCCACCGGACCGAGCGGTTGTGGTCCTCCAGCTCGCCGAGGTCGTCGACGAGGCTCTTGCCCCGGAGCACGTTGAGGGCGGAGGCGCCCACGTCGACCGGGGCGGGCCGGTCGTCGGCCGCCAGGCCCTCCAGCGGATCCTTGGGTCGAGCGCGGTTCGCCCCGGGGCTGGGGTGCATGTACACCAGCACCCGCTCGGTCGGACCGTCGGCCTGGGCTCGGCTGATGGCGGCCACGGCCCGTCCCACCGGCATGTTGTCGACGACGCCGCCGTCGTACAGGTACAGCGGCTCGGGGCGCCGGCCGCCGAGGAACCGGATCCGATCGGGCAGGACGTGGTTGGGGATGCAGGTGGGGGCGAACGCCACCGGGAAGGCGGCGGTGGAGCAGATGGTGAGCGCGAGCGCGTCGACCTTGTCCCGGTGGGCGTCGGTGTCGGGTCGGGTGAGCACGAAGTCGCTGGCCGGCGGGTGCGGGAGCGGCTCGCCGACGGGGGCGGGCGCGTCGGCCGGGTGGTGCAGCCAGATCCAGCCCCCGACCCGTCGCTCCGACACCGGCGCGAGGGGGTCGGCCCAGGCGGTGGTGGTGGCCGGGACCACCGACGTCACCGGGAAGTAGGCCTCCAGCTGCTCCAGCTTCGGCGCGAGGAGATCCGGCGCCTCGGCCCCGTCCTTCGTGGGACCCATCGAGCAGATGGCGGTCCGGGCCCGTTCGAAGAACTCCTCGCTGTCGAGGATCGACCGGCGTCGGGCCCAGCCGCCGGGCCGCATGAGGGCGGCCAGGTCGGCGGTGCGCAGCCACACGGCGCGGAGACCCTCGACCGGCGTGCGGTTGGCCATCGCCGTGGCCAGCACCACGCCGTTGAGCCCGCCGGCGCTGGTGCCCGAGATGACGTCGATCTCGATCGCCTTGGTGTCGAGGGCGCGGGCGACCCGGCCCAGGGTGGTGCGCGCCTGGTCACCCCGGGCCAGGTCCCAGCGGAGGGCGTCGATCTCGGCCACCGCGCCACCGATCCAGACGGCCAGGCTGACGCCGCCGCGCATCGACACCGCGAGCCGGAGCGTGCGGCGGGGGTCAGCCATCGGATCGGCCACCCGGTCTCAGCCCCATCAGCCGCTTCAGCACCGAGTACCACCACGGCGCCCCCACGGCCAGGGCCGCCACGGTGATGCCCATCCCCAGGAGCATGGTGGCCCATCCGCCGAGCGTGTCGGGGAGGCCGCTGGGCCAGCCCGGCCCGTCCTCCCACCGGGACACGTCGAGCCCGTCGATGGTGGCCACCAGGCTCTCGGCGCAGGCCAGGTCGCGGCGCACGGCGGCGCTCGGCCCGGGGGCCGTCGTGCCGGTGGTCTCGGCCTCGTCGTGGGCCTCGGTCTCGGTCTCGGCCTCGGTCGTGGTCGTCGCCGTGTCGTCCTCCGGGCACGTGTCGCGCTCGCCGTCGGCGGCGACCTCGCTCTCGGCCGCGGCGACGAGGATCTGGCGGCGCTGGGGCTCCCGGTAGAGCTCGTCGGCCAGGTGCACGGTGTCGAGGCCCATCACGACGACGAGGACGAGGCCCACGAACCCGGCGTACCAGCGGATCCGGCTGCGGTAGGCGGCCCCCAGCCGGGCCATCTCGGCGTCGAACCACTGCTCGATCCACGTGGCCCGCTTGGCCACGTCGTTCCTGATGTCCGCCGGCAGCCTGGCGATCAGCCTGGCGATCTGGTCGCCGTCCTCGTCCGGCGTGATGGTGCTGGCCAGGGCGGTGATCGCCGCGGCCCGGTTGAGGGACTTGGTCTTGCGGAGCGAGGCCTCGTCGTCGGTCACCCCCGGCAGGGCGGCGATGAAGTCGGCGCGTGCCGTGCTGCTCGTCGCGCTCGACGCGTCCGGTGCCTGGCCGACCCGCAGCCCGGTCCGGAGGCGGGCGGGGATCGGGCCGCTCGCCGGGGTGGCCGTCGGGTCCGAGTCGACGTCGGTCTTGAGCAGCGAGAGGGCGCGGGAGATGCCCTTCCGGGTGTCGGCGATGGCGTCGTCGGTGGTGAACCAGCGGGCGACCGTGCGCCAGAGCAGCTTGGCGCGGAACGACCAGAGACCGGCGACGGCCTCCACCACGGCGGTGCACACCCCCGCGGCGAGGAAGAAGACGAGCGCCAGGCCGATGGCAGTCTCGACGAGAGCAGAAGAGCCCAACAGGTTCACGGGAACCCCTCCCTACTGACCGACGCCCACCCGGGGTGGCCGGTGACACACTACGCCACCCCTCCGGGCGCCGCTCCGGGTCGGCGACGCCGGTCAGAGGGGGATGCGGTGGAGCGCGCCCTCGTCGGTGGTGGTGACCCACAAGGTGCCGTCGGCGACGGCGATGGCATCGGGTTGGCCCTCGGTGTCGACGGCCGACCCGGCCTCGTCGGCGTCGGTGTCGATCTGGATCACCCGGTCCTCGGCCACGTCGGCGACCCACACCTCGTCGCCGTCGGCCACCACGTCGTCGACCTCGGCGGTGTCGAGGTCGTCGGTGGCGCTGATGGCGCCCGACTCGGCGGCGATGTGGGCGACGGTGCCGGTCTCGCCCAGCGCGACCCATACGGCGCCGTCGGTGACGGCGATGCCGGACGGGGCCGCGTCGAGGTCGATGGCCGCCTCGACCTCGACGCTCTCGGCCCCGATGCGCAGGACCTTGTTGGTGCCGTCGTCGCCGGCGATGGCGACCCACACGGTGTCGTCGGTGGCGGCCACCTCGGCGGGCCCGGCGACGTCGAGGTCGACGTCGGCGGCGTACTCGTCGATGGCGGTGTCGATCCGGGCGATGTCGACGTCGCCCTGGTTGACGACCCAGACCGAGCCGGGGGTGGCGGCGAGGGGCCCGGGTGCGTCGCCCGCCGACACGGTGGTGACGATCCGGTCCTCGTCGGGGTGCAGGCGGTCGAGGGTGGCGTCGTCGGCGTTCGAGACCCAGACGGCGTCGTCGGTGGCGACGAGGGCCGAGGGGCTGCCGCCCACCTCGATGGTGGCGATCTCGTCGCCGTCGACGTCGACGTGGGTGACGGTGGCATCGTCGCGGTTGGCCACCCAGGCCCCGCCGTCGGGGCCGACGGCGACGGCGACGGGGGCAGAGCCGACGCTGACCGTGCGGGGCTCGCCGCCCTCGTCGTCGCCCCCGCCGACGACGAGGAGGACCACCAGCGCCGCCGGCACCAGGACGAGGGCGACCAGCACGGCCCCGACGACCAGCCGCCGGGTGCGGCGGCCCGACGGCGACCTCCGAACGCGGGGCGGGGGCCCGGGCGCGGGCGGCGCGACGACCCGGGTCGCGGCATCGTCGCCGTCGTCGACGGCCGGGGCGACGACCGTGGCCGCAGGGGTCGGCGGCGGGGTGGCGACGACGGTGGCCTCGTCGGCCGGGTCGGGCTCCGTGGCCTCGTCGAGCTCGTCGGGGACGGCGGCCGAGGGCGGCGGGGGTGCGGTGCTGGCGGCGATCGCCTCCAGCGTGGTGGCCACCTCGGCCAGCCCCGGTCGCTCGTCGGGCTCCTTGGCCATGCAGGCGGCGATCAGGTCGGCGAGGGCGAAGGGGACCTCGGGGGGCAGCGGCGGGGCGTCCTCGGTGGTGACCCGCCACATGACGGCGGCGACGTGGTCCTCGCCGGTGGCGAAGGCGGCCCGCCCGGCGGCCAGGGCGTAGAGCGTGGCCCCGAGGGCGAACACGTCGCTGGCGGCTGACGGCCGCTGGCCCTTGATGACCTCGGGGGCCGTGTAGGCGAGGGTGCCGGTGAGCGTCCCGGTGGCGGTGAGGGTGCCGTCGTCGAGCGTGGCGATGCCGAAGTCGGTGAGCATCGCCCGGGCCCGCCGGCCGACCAGGACGTTGTCGGGCTTGATGTCGCGGTGGAGGATCCCGGCCTCGTGGGCCGCCTCCAGGGCATCGGCCACCTCGGCCCCGATGCGGGCCGCCTCGGTCGGCGAGACCGGCCCGAAGGCCCGCAGCCGGTCGCCGATCGAGCCGGCTGTCACCAGCTCCATCACGACGAACGGCGCCCCGTCGTCGGTGGTGCCGACGTCGATCAGCCCGACGACGTTCGGGTGGTCGGCCAGGCCGCGCACGGACCGCACCGTGTCGGGGTCGACGGTGACGTCGTCGTCGAAGACCTTGACG
>DASVEC010000423.1:0-14276 GCA_036380755.1 Iamia sp.
GTCGTCGACACACCCGGCGTCGCCGAGCAGACGAAGCCCGACGAGCCCACGTTGGCCGACCGGAACACCATCCCCGCCGGCAACGTGTCGACCAGCGTCGTGGTCCCGTTCGCCGGCGCCGTGGCCGAGTTCGCCACGGCCAGGGTGTAGGTCCCCGTGCCGATCCCCTCGTTGAACCGGCCCGTGTGCGACTTCGTCAGCGACAGGTCCGGGTTGGCGATCGTGACGTTCACCGTGGCCGAGCTCGAGGTCGCCCCCTGGGTGTCGGTGACCGTGAAGCCGAACGACTCCGAGCCGCCCACCCCGGCGTTCGCCGTGCCGGCGTTCGAGGTGTAGGTCCGCGAGCAGCCCGTGCCGGTCAGCCCGCCCTTGGTCAGCGTTCCGCTGGTGGCGCAGGTGAGGGGCACGTCACCGTCGGGATCGGTCCCGGCGAGGGTGATCGCCGTGGGCCCACCTGCGGGGACCGTCACCGACTGCGCCGTCGCCGTCGGGACCCCGTTGGCGATGCCGCTGATCGACACCGTGTAGGCCGGACTCTGACCATTGTGCTCATCGGTGACCTTGTAGGTGAACGAGTCGGATCCGAACTGGCCCGCCGTCACCGTGTAGGTCGATCCGGCGCAGCTGAACCCCGACAGAGTGCCCTTGGCCGGAGCAGTCACCACACTGCACGTGAGAGGCGAGTCAAGGTCGAGGTCGGTCGCGGTGAGCGCCCCGATGGCGAACGACGACTGCCGCGAGGCGTTGACCGGCTTCGCCGCGCCGGTGGGCGCCCGGTTCAGGATCGGGACGGTGATCGTGTAGGTGGGGCTGACGAGGTTGTCCGAGTCCCGCACCCGGTACTGGAACGAGCCGTTGTCCTGGGTGTTGGCGTGGGCCGTGTAGGTCGCCGTGCAGCCGGTCGACGGGGACCCGCCGCTGAGCACCACAGTGCCCTTTTGGGGAGTGCCGACGAGCTCGCACGAGCGAGCGGTCTCGGCGTCGGCGTTGTCCAGGGAGATCGACAGGCCCACACCCTTGGTCGCGTTGCCGGTCGTCTTGCCGGCGCCCGTCGGAGGGGTGCCGAGGGTCCAGGTGGCAGTGACGTTTCCGCCGCAGCCCCAGGTCTGGCTGCCCTGGTTGGCCCCCGCGCCGGCGTTGGCGCCACCGGTGGCGTTGGCGCCACACGAGGTGCGAGGACCGGCCGTGCTGACCGCGCGGCTGGTCGTGTTCGACCTCAGCCACGACGAGCCGCCACCACCGCCGCCACCGCTGGCCCAGCTGCCGCCGATGCAAGCGCCGTCCTCGCCACCGCCACCGCCACCGCCACCGGCGTAGCCGCCCCCGCCGCTGCCGGCCTGGGTGTCGTCCTTGCCCTGGTTGCCCATGCCGCCGTTGCCGGAGCCGCTGGCCGGCACCGGACCGGAGGAGTTCCCGCCCGCGGCGCCGGCGCCCTGGCCGCCACCGCCACCGCCGCCGTTCACGTAGCCGGCGCCGCCGCCGAAGGCCTGCGGAGTGCCGTTGCCGTTGCCGCCCCCGAAGCCCTGGTAGGCCTGGCCACCACCCGAGGTGGTCTCGCCGTTGTAGCCGGCATCGCCGCCGTGACCACCGACCTTGTCAGTACAGGTGCCGGCACCTGAGCCCCGGCTACCGCCACCGCCACCCCCGGCGATGGCGACGATGGTGCCGATGCCTCCGGCGCAGTTCGTGCCGATGCAGATGGCGCTCGAGCCGCCACCGCCGCCGGAGAGGTTCGACCGGTTGGGCCCGGTGGTGAAGCCGGCTGCGTTCCCGCCGCCGTCGATGCCGCCGCAGCCGATGCGGCCGGCGAGGATCTCGCCCTCCAAGATGGGGACGGTGGCGGTGACGACGGCGCCGCGGCCGCCCTGGCCGCCCTGGCCGCCCTCGTTGTCACCACCGGAGCCGCCACCACCGATGATGGTGAAGGTCACCGACACCGCGTTGGCGGGCGCCGTGGCGGTGCCCCAGTTCGAGACCGTGTTGTTCCCCGAGCACCCGAGCCCGGTGAACGAGACGGCCGATGTCGTGTAGGCCGCCTGCACCGGGGTCGGCGCGACCAGCGCTCCGATCCCGGATGCCAGCAACGCCAGCGTCGCGGCCAGGGCGACGCGCACACGGCGCGTCCCAGCAGATGAAGCCATCGGTTCTTCCCCCCTGTGGGAACGCCCCGCATCCCCACGAGGCTGGACCGACCGTAGCCTACGTATCGTGCTGAGAGCAAGGCCCTCGTCACGCAAAGTGACGGTGGCAGCCGGCTACCTGCGGTTCAGACTGGCGTCGACGTCGGTGGTCAGGCCGTTGGTGACGGTGACGGCGGTCGAGGCCGCCTGGGTCGGGGCGTTCAGGTGCCACTCGTTGAACCAGGTCCCGGTGGTGTCCCGGAAGACCACCTGGTACTGGCCCGGGACGAGCTTGATGAACGAGTAGCTCCCGTCGGCACCGGTGGTGGTGGACTTCGAGGTCGTGCCCCCGACCGGGTAGAGCCGGACGTTGATCCCGGCGATCGGGGTGAACCCGTCGATCTCGGTCACCGTCCCCGACACCACACCGGAGTTGGCCGGCGGCGGTGGCGGTGTCACCTTCAACGCCAGCGAGGCGTCCTCGACGTGGCCGGTGTTGGCCACGGACAGGGTCTCGGCGTCGTTGAGGGTCGAGGCGTCGCCGCCGTACTCGGAGATCCGGGTGCCGGTCATGTCCCGGAACCACAGCTTGTACGTGCCGGGCGGCAACCGGGTGAACGAGTACTGCCCGTTCACGTCGGTCGTCGTCGACGTCGACCCCGTGTACGGGGCCCGGTAGAGCCGGACCTGCACACCCGCCAGCGGCGCACCGCTGGTCGCGTCGGTGACCGTCCCGGTGACCGAGCCCGAGTCCGGGGGCGGCGGCGGCGCCACCGGCGTGAGCTGCTCGTCGATCGTGACCTGCTCGCCGACCGCGACCTCGATCGTCGACGACGAGGCCTGGTTGGCCGAGTTCGAGTACCACTCCGAGACCCACTGGCCCGACGAGACGTCACGGAACCAGAGCTGGTAGGTGCCGGGCTGCAGGAGATCGAAGCCGTAGTGACCCCCGCTGTTGGTGGTCCGGGCCGACGACGAACCGACCTTGACCAGGCGGACCTGCAGGCCCTCGATCGGAGCGTGCGGCACCGAGGTCGAGCGCACCGTCCCGGTGACGCGGGCCGCCGGGCGCAGGGAGACCGACCTGGTCGCGCTCCGCGCCGAGGCATCCAGCGTGACGAGGTTCGCCGTGGCCGAGGTGGGGGCGTCGTCGAACCACTCCGCGATGTGGTCGTTGGTCGGATCGACGAACCGGATCCCGTAGGTCCCGTGCGGCATCGCCCCGAAGTCGTAGGCCCCGGCGGCATCGGTGACCACCGTGGCCGCCAGCACCTCGGCCTGCGGGTCGGCCATGTTCACGAGCCGGGCCTCGACCCCGGCCAGCGGCAGCCCGGTGACCTCGTCGGTCACCACGCCCACCAGCTCGGACACGCCGACGTAGACCGTCACCGTGTGGGCCGACGAGACCAGACCCGGCGTCCCCGTGTCGGTCGCCGTGTAGGTGAAGGTGTCGATCCCCTGGAAGCCGGGATCGGGCGTGTACTGCTGCGAGGCTCCCGACCCGGTCACGCTGCCGTGGGCCGGATCCGAGGCCGCGAACGTGAGGGCGTCACCGTCGGGGTCATTCCCGGCGAAGGTGACCGTCACCGATGCGTCGACGGCGGTCGAGACCGTCTGGGGCGCACCCGTGGGCCGGTGGTTCACATCGGTCGGATCGGTCGCCGTGTTGTTCCCCGCCGTCGAGGCCAGCTCATACAGCGACGACACCGTCGCCGTGTTGGACACCGGCGAGGCCGCCCCCGCGGCCACATCCACCGTGATCGTCAACGCCACCGACGTCGACACCGGGATCGCCGTCGACCGCGTGCACGACACCGTCGTCGACACACCCGCGGTGGCCGTGCAGGTGAAGCCGGAGCTGCCGACGTTGGCCGAGCGGAACACCATCCCCGCCGGCAGGGTGTCCACCAGCGTGGTGGTGCCGTTCGCCGGCGCGGTGGCCGAGTTCGCCACCGTGAGCGTGTACGTGCCCGTCCCCGTGCCCTCGTTGAACCGACCGGTGTGCGTCTTGGTCAGCGACAGGTCCGGGTTGGCGATCGTGACGTCCACCGAGGCCGCCGACGAGGTCGCCGGGGCACCGTCGGCCACGGTGAAGGCGAAGCCGTCCGCACCGCCCACGCCCGGGTCGGAGGTGTAGGTCCGGGCACAGCCCGAGCCGGTCAGGTCACCCTTGGTCGGTGAGCTCGTGGTCGAGCACGTGAGCGAGTCCCCGTCGGGGTCGGTCCCGGCCAGGGTGATCGCGGTCGGGGCGCCGGCGTCGACCGCCACCGACTGCGCCGTCGCCGTGGGCGCCTGGTTCTGGATCGCCAGCGACACCGTGTAGGTCGCGCTCACCCCGTCGTGGTCGTCGCGCACCCGGTAGGTGAACGAGTCCGAGCCGTACTCGCTGGCGTTCGCCGTGTAGCTCACGGAGCACGACGGGAAGCCGGTCACCGTGCCCTTGCCGGCGGCGCCGACCTGTTCACAGGTCCGGGCGTCACCGTCGACCGTGTCGGTGTTGGCCAGGGTGATCGGGAGCGCAGTGCCCTTGGTGGCGTTGGTCGGGCCCTGGTTCGCCCCGGCCGGCGGGGTGTTGACCCGGCAGGTGGCCGAGGATGCGGTCGCCGTCGAGCTGGAGGGATCGGCGGCGTTGATGCCGCCGTTGTCGCGCACCGAGATGCCGACGGCGCACGACGAGCCGGCCGCCAAGGCCGACGTGTTGCGGGACCCGACCTTCTGGGCGGCCGAGAGGACGGGAGCGGCCTGCGGGTTGGTCTCGCCCCGGTTCACCGTCTCGAAGGAGCCGTTGCCGTCGAGGTCCCACGAGGCCACCTGGGCATCGCTCGAGGTGGTGGCGGTGTAGTTGACGGTCGCGCCGGTGTTGGGCCGGATGACACCCCCGACGGTGTTCCCGCCACCGCTGAAGGACGTGGCCGCCACCGAGACCGTGGGTGCGCCGGGGTTGTAGTAGAAGCTGCCGATCTGCTGACGGCCGATGTTGATGTTGTTGCCGCCGCTCAGGCACTCGGTCAGGGCCGCGTTGCGCTGAGTCTCGGCGCAGAAGTCGCCCTCGACGAGCCACCGTCCCTGGGCCAGGCCGGCGGGCACGGGCACCGTGCCGTTCCGCTCAGTGTTGTCGTCGGCGTTGAACTGGCGGGCGTTCTCGCAGGGGACGGTCGAGGTGTCGCACTGCAGGATCACCCGGGAGCCGGTCGCGGCGTTGCGCAGGCTGATGATGACGTTGTCGCAGGCGTCGGCGTCGCCCGACGAGTCGCCGTCGTCGCAGATGTAGTGGGTGCGGAAGCTGTTGCCCGGCAGCACCACCACGTTCTGGGTGGAGTCGTAGTTGTTCTCCATCGTGGCCGGGTCCTCGGGACCGCCGCAGCCGTTGATGGCGAGCGCCCGCACGGTCCAGGTGTTGTCCGTGAACGTCGTGCCGTCGGACATCTGGAAGTCCATCCGAGCAGTGACGTCCCGGGTGCGGACAGTTCCGCACGACGAGCCCATCCAGTTGTCCGGTCCGGGGTCGAACGACGCCTCCACGATCGAGTAGTTCGAGCCACCGCTGATCGTCCGGACGGTGCCGCCGTAGGACGCCACCGACGTGTAGCTCGCCGGTGCGCTGGCTCGGCTGTGCCACCCCTTCATCCCGGTGACGGTCACGCCCACGTCGTGGCGGATCACCGCTGTGGCCCGGATCTGGTCGACCTTGGCCGGTGGGTTCTGCTCGCCCATCACCGCGATCGTCTCCGGCGTGAAGATGGCCAGGACGGGCGTGGCCGCGGCGGCCGGCTGGGCGCCGACCACGAGGACGGCAGCCAGGCCGGCGAGCGCGGCCATCGCTCCTCGCGCCAAGCGCAGCCGCCCGCGCGCCACGCGCCGGATCACCGTTGAAGTCATGTTCCCCCCTAGGGACGTGGCCCGCATCCCGACGGGCCGCGTCCACAAGGCTACGCGCGGTGGCAACCCTCACAATGGGTCGGGCGGCCCTTTGGGTGGACCTCGACCTGCTGTCGAGGCCGGTCTCTACCGGCGGTTGAGGGTGGCGTCGACGTCGGTGGTCTGGCCGTTGGTCACCGTGACCGCCGTGGAGGTGGCCTCGGTGGCGGCGTTCAGGTGCCACTCGTTGAACCAGGTCCCGGTGGTGTCGCGGAAGACCAGCTGGTACTGACCCGGCGCCAGACCGGTGAAGGCGTAGCCGCCGTTGGCGTCGGTGGTCTTGGACTTCGAGGTCGTGCCCCCGACCGGGTAGAGCCGGACGTTGATCCCCGCGATCGGGGTGAACCCGTCGATCTCGGTCACCGTCCCCGACACCACCCCGGAGTTGGCCGGCGGCGGCGGAGTCGTCACCTTCGGCGCCAGCTCGGCATCGACGATGTGGCCATCGTTGGCCACCCCGAGAGCATCGGCCTCGGCCAACGTCGACGCGTCACCGCCGTACTCGGAGATCCGCGTGCCGGTCATGTCCCGGAACCACAGCTTGTAGGTGCCGGGCGCCAACCGGGTGAACGAGTACTGGCCGTTCACGTCGGTGGTCGTCGACGACGACTTCGTGTACGGGTCCACGTAGAGCCGGACCTGGACGCCCGCGAGGGGGGTGCCGTTGGTGTCGGTGACGGTGCCGCCGACCGAGCCCGAATCGGGCGGAGGCGGCGGCGCCACCGGATCGACGAGCTCGTCGACGTCGACCTCCTGGCCGAAGCCGAGCTCGATGGTGGCCGAGCCCCCCTGGGTCGCGGAGTTCGAGTACCACTCCGAGACCCACTGGCCCGACGACACGTCCCGGAACCACAGCTGGTAGGTGCCCGGCTGGAGCAGCTCGAAGGCGTACTGGCCGCCGCTGTTGGTCGAGCGGGCCGACGAGCCCGGCGAGCCGATCTTGACCAGGCGGACCTGGAGGCCCTCGACCGTGGGGTTGGGCACCGCACTCGAGCGGACGGTCCCCGCGACACGGGCCCCCGGCCGCAGGGCGACGGACCTGGTCACGCTGGCCGCCGAGGCATCGAGGGTGACGAGGTTGGCGGTGGCCGATGTCGGGGCGTCGTCGAACCACTCCGCGATGTGATCGTTCGACGGGTCCACGAACCGGATCCCGTAGGTCCCGAACGGCACCGCCCCGAAGTCATAGGCACCGGCGCCGTCGGTCAGCACCGTCGCCGCCAGCACCTCCGCCTCCGGGTCGGCCATGTTCACCAGCCGGGCCTCGACCCCGGCCACCGGCGCGCCGCTCACCTCGTCCGTCACCGTCCCGACCAGCTCGGACACACCCACGTAGACCGTGATCGTCTGGGCCACCGAGACCAGACCCGGCGTCCCCGTATCGGTCGCCGTGTAGGTGAACGTGTCGACGCCCTGGAAACCGGCATCGGGCGTGTACCGGCCGACCCCGCCGGTGATGTCCACGTCACCGTGACCGGGCTCGGTGGCCACCTGGAAGGTGAGGGCATCGCCGTCGGGATCGTTGCCCGCGAAGGTCACGTCCACACCGACATCGACCCCGGTCGACACCGTCTGCGGCGCGCCCGTGGGCCGGTGGTTCACATCGGTCGGATCGGTGGCCGTGTTGTTCCCGGCCGTCGAGGCCAGTTCATACAGCGACGAGACCTCAGCCGTGTTCGACACCGGCGAGGCAGCACCCGCGGCCACATCCACCGTGATCGTCAACGACACCGAGGTCGACACCGGGATCGCCGACGACCGCGTGCACGTCACCGTCGTCGACACCCCCGGCGTGGCCGAGCACGAGAACCCCGAGGACCCGACGTTCGCCGAGCGGAACACCATCCCCGCCGGCAACGTGTCCACCAGCGTCGTCGTCCCGTTCGCCGGAGCGGTGGCCGAGTTGGCCACCGTCAGGGTGTACGTCCCCGTCCCCGTCCCCTCGTTGAACCGACCCGTGTGCGACTTCGTCAGCGACAGATCCGGGCTGGCGATGGTCACCGTCACGGTCGCCGCCGGGCTCACACCGCTGTTCTGGTCGGCCACGGTGTAGGTGAAGGAGTCGGATCCCCCGACGCCGGCGTTCGCCGTCCCCGTGTCCGAGGTGTAGATCGCCGAGCAATCCGTCATCGACAGCGTGCCCTTCGACGGGTCCGACGGCGTGCACGTGAGCGTGTCCCCATCGAGGTCGGAGGCATCGAGGGCAATCGGTGTCGGCGCACCGGCGACGACGGTGACGCTCTTGGCCGCGCTGCTCGGGTTCCGGTTGGCGATCGTCAGGTTGACGGTGGCGGGGGCGCTCGTCGCGTCCCAGGTGTCGGTCACCGTGTAGGCGAACGAGTCCGGACCCACCGTGTCGGGGTTCGGCGTGTAGGTCCGCGTGCACCCGGTCCCGCCCGACAAGGTGCCCTTGCTCGGGGCCGTCGTGATGGCGCACGTGAGCGGCGTGTCGCTGTCGAGATCGGAGGCACCCAGGACGATCGAGGTCCCCGCCCCCTTGTTGACCGTCTGGCCCGGTGCCGCCACGGCCGTGGCCGTCGGCGTCCGGTTGACCTTCCAGGTGACCGTCACGTAGCCGTGGCAGCCCCGGTTGCCGTTGTTGGTCGAGGCCCCGAAGCCCGGGCTCGTGCCCAGCGCCGCGCCCGAGCAGTTCGCCGTCCCGGTCGCCGCACCAGTGAGGCCGGCCGAGGTGACCGCGTTGCTGACCCACGACGACCCGGCGCCACCACCGGCGCCGCCGTCCCACACCGTGATGCCCTGGCGTCCACCGCCACCGCCGCCGCCACCGGTGAAGCCACCGCCGCCGCCGCCACCTGTGACGTCGTTGTCCCCGTTGGAGCCACGGCCACCGGCACCCTGCTCGCCCGGATCGCCGGCCGGCGGTGTGCTGGTGGCGTTGCCGCCATTGGTCTGGCCGCTGCCCCGGCGGTTGCCCGCCGTGCCGCCCGTGTTGTTCGCCGTCGTGGCCCCGGTGTCCTGGCCCGGCCCCTGGCCACCACCGCCACCTCCGCCGCCGCCGTAGCCGTTCGAGCTGCCGGCACCGTTGCTGCCGCGGCCGCCGCCCCGGCCGGTGCCACCCTGCTGCCCGGCCACAGTGCTCCCGACGTTGGCCGTGCCGCCGGCACCACCGCTGTTGTCCCCGCCCGTGCCGTTGCCGGCGTTGCCGCCACCGCCACCACCGCCAGCGATGGCGACCATGGTGCCGCTGCCACAGCTGGCGGTCGCGGTGCCGAGGCAGAGTCCGGTGGACCCGCCACCACCGCCGCCGCCGAAGTCCTCGGCCCCGCCGCCCCGGTTGTACCCGGCCGCCCGCCGGCCGGACCAGTCGGCGTGGGAGTCGGCGTCGGTACCACCGCAGCCGACCTTGGCCCACAGCCGCTGGCCGGGCGTCACCGCGATGGTGCCGGTCACGATGCCGCCGCGACCGCCGGCACCGCCGTCGGCACCGTCTGCGTCACCGCCGGCGCCGCCGCCACCGGTGAGCGTGAACACCGCTTGCACCGCGCCGGTGGGGGCCGTCGCCGAGCCCCAGCTCGAGCTGTTGGTGGTCGACGAGGTCGTGCAGGCGAGGCCCGAGAACTCGGCCGCGTCGTCGATGAGCGCCGAGGCCGCCTGGCCCGGCACCAGCCCCCCGACGAGCACCGACGCCAGCCCCAGCAGGGCGGCACCGGCCGCCCGGGCGCGCCGACGTGGCGCGCCGTGATCGATCGTGCGATCCATGTCGAACCCCCCTGGTCCCAAGATCCCGCCGAGAGCCCCAAGCGCCTCGACACACCTGAACGTACCGTGCAGGCAGGGTCGACGGGAAGGTCTCGTAGAGATTTGGGCCGGCCGGCCCACCCGTACCGACCTCGACCTGGACCTGAGGTCGAGGGGCGCCGAGGCGCCCCGCCGGCGCTTCAGAAGACCTCGAGGTCGCCCAGGGCGAAGGCCCAGGAGGAGAGCAGGCGCGGGTCGGGCGCCACCGGGCGGAGGGGCCGGGTGGTCAGCACCATCCCCTGGCCGGGGAGGGGGAGGAAGCCCTGGGACCGGAAGGCACCGGCCAGGGCCGGATCGAGGCCGATGACGGCGGCCACGTGATCGCACCCCGAGCCCCGCACCACCTCGCCCAGGACCCGTCGGGCCGCGGCCCGGTCGCCGGCGCGGACGAGCACCTCGGACAGGGTGAGCTCGGCGAGCGGGCCCCGCGCCCGCGGGCGGCCCACGGCGACGGCGACGAGGTCGCCGCCGGCGTGCAGGGCCACCGCCCGGTAGTCGAGGCCGGGGGCGTCGTAGCGCCACCGCAGGTAGTCCAGCGAGCGGTCGGTGGCCAGCCGACCGGCGCCCCCGGCGACCTGGGCGACGAGATCGCCGAGCCCGGGACCGGCGAGCACCTCGGCGGCCGGCGGCAGCGGGCAGTCGATGGCCGGGGCGACCACGTCGGCGCGGGCGGCCCGGACGCCACGGGCGAAGCGGAGCGGTCGCACGGGGCGGACGGCGATCGGCACCGTGCCGACCATGTCCCAGCCCATCTTCAGGTAGCCGGGCCGGCTGCTGGCGTTCGGGGTGTTGAACACCAGGTCGACGTCGCCCTCGATGGCGTCGACCGCGCCCAGGGTCAGGCGGGTGAAGATCCCCCGGCCCTGGTGGTCGGGGTGGGTCGCGGTGTCGACGGCCCGGACGGCCTCGTAGGTCCGCGGCCCCGCCCGCCACCGCCAGCGCATGAAGGTACGGAAGCCGACGACCTCGCCGTCGACCTCGGCCACGAAGGCGTACGACGGGCCGAAGGGGTTGGCGTGGTGCTTCCAGGCGAAGAAGTCCGACGTCCGGGCCCCGAGCGGGCCCCCGCCCAGCGACGTCTGGAGGAGGTCGAGGATGGCCGGCTCGTCGGCGGCGGTGGCCGGCCGGATCGAGACCGGAGGCCCGGACGGCCCCGACGGCGCCGACGGCGCCGACGGCCGGGCCGGGGCCGACCCGACGGGGGCTCCCCCGCCGAGCACCTCGTCGTACACCTGCTCGATCCGGGTCACGGCGGCGGGGATGGAGAACCGGGCCGACGAGGCCACGCCGGCTGCGGCCAGGCGTCCCGCTCGCTCCGGGTCGCCGAGCAGGTCCGCGATCGCCGTCGCCAGCCGGTCGGGCCGGCCCGGCGGCACGAGCACGCCGTCGACGTCGTGGGTGACGACCTCGGGCACGCCGTCGACCTCGGTGGCGACGACCGGCACGCCCGAGGCCATGGCCTCCACCACGGCGAGCCCCAGCCCCTCGTGGCGCGAGCTCAGGGCGAAGACGTCGAAGGCCGGCAGCAGCTCGGCGACGTCGGGCCGCTGGCCGAGCAGGTGGACGCGGCCGGCCAGCCCCGTCGTCCGGGCCCGGTCCCGCAGCTCGTCCTCGAGCGGGCCCCCGCCCACGATCACCAGGTGCGCGGCGGGCCACCCGGCGGCCAGCCCGGCGAAGGCCTCGATCAGGCTGTGGTGGTCCTTCTTGGGCGCCAGGTTGCCGACGGTGCCGACGACGACGGCATCGTCGGGCAGCCCGAGCGTGGCCCGCCCGGCGTGCCGGGCCGCCGGGCCCCGGCGGACCTCGGCCTCGTCGATGCCGTGGTAGAGGACCTCGACCGGGGGCATCCGCACCCCGCGCACCCACCCGGGGCGGGCGATCGAGCGGGCCACCCCCTCGGACACGGCGAAGACGTGGCGGTTGCGCCCGAAGGTCGCCCGGTTGGCCACCCGGGTCGGGGCGACGTAGCGGGACCAGGCGCTGTGCTCGGTGTGCACGAACGCGGCCCGCCGCCCGCCCGGCAGGGCGCGGGCGACCGCCGCCGGGAGCGGGCTGTGGGTGTGGACGAGGGCGTAGCGCCGCTGGGCCAGCAGCCGCTGGAGCCTGAGCGTCCACCCCCGCGTCGACCCTCCCGAGCCGAGGAGGTGGACGGGGACGCCGGCGGCCTCCACGTCGGCGACGACCGCGTCCTTCCAGGGCTGGACGTAGGCCACCTCGACGGCGAAGCGCTCCGGGTCCGCGTGCCGGGCGGCCAGGGTGATGATCCGCTCGGTCCCACCGCGACCCAGACCCTTGACCAGCCAGAGGACGCGCTCAGCCACGGTGGTCGAGCTCGGCGAGCGGCGGGGGGACGAGGTGGGGGCGGGGCGGGGCCATCGGCGCCCAGCCCAGGCGCTTGCGGAGGGCGACCCGGTCGTAGGTCTCGAGCGAGGCGGTGGCGACGGCGCGCTGGTCGAAGGTGGTGAGGGCGCGCTCGCGGGCCGCCGCCCCCAGGCGGGCCCGCAGGCCGGGGTCGGCCACCAGCTCCCGGAGGGCGGCGGCGAGGGCCACGGGATCCTGGGGCGGCACCAGCCGGACGTGGACGTCGTGGGTGCCGATCTCGCGGCAGCCGCGAATGTCGCTCAGCAGCACGGCGCACCCGCACGCCGCCGCCTCCATGGCCGAGCGGGCGAAGCCCTCGCGGTGCGACGGCAGCACGAACACGTCGAGCGCGGAGTACACGGCGACCATGTCCGTCCGCATCCCCAGCAGCTCGACGCCGTCGACGGCCCCTGCGATCCGGTCGCCCTTGTCGGCCTCCTCGGGCCCGGCCCACACGAACCGGGCGGTGCCGGCCAGCTCCCGGGCCGCCACGCCCAGCTCGACGATCCCCTTCTCGGCCACCAGCCGGCCCACCCCGCCCACGAGCACCTCGTCGGGGCCGACCCCGAGCTCGGCCCGCACGCGCGCCCCGGCCTCGGGGTCCCGCCGGAAGTGGTCGAGGTCGATCCCGTTGCCCACCACCGACATCGGGGTGCCCCGCACGAAGTGGGCCATCGTCTCCCGGTCGGCGCCGTTCTGGAACAGGTCGGCGTCGCTGCCCCGCGAGGCCACCGCCTCGGCGCCGTAGACGAACGCCCGTCGGGCCAGCCTGTCGTCCGGGGCGGCCCACAGGCCGTGGCAGGTGTTGACGACGACGGGGATCCCGGCGGCGTGGCCGAGGAGCCGGCCCAGCACGCCGGGCTTCGGCGTGTGGGTGTGGAGCACGTCGAGGTCGAGGGCGCGCAGCGTGCGGAAGAGGTCGCGGGTGGCCCGGGTGTCGGCCCGGAGGTCCCACGCCCGGGACAGGCTCGGCACGGGCACATGGGTGACGCCCATGGCCGCGAGCAGGTGGGCGCTGTCGCCCGGCGCCGAGATGCCGAACACCTCGTGCCCGGCCTCGACGGCGAACCGCAGCTCGGTGCCCAGCAGGTACACCAGGCTGATGTCGACCGTCGTGAGGTGGGCGAGACGCCGGCGCCGATCAGCCATGGTGGTCGTGCACGCGCGTGTAGCCGTGCAGCCGACCGGTGACGACCGATGGCGAGGGGCCCAGGTACCTCCGGCCGTACTCGCGCTCGACGGTCCGGTCGGAGTCGTGCACGAACACGACACCCTCGGGATCGACGAGGCCCCGCGCCGCGAAGATCGACTGCATCCGCCCGGGCGTGTGGGGGCGGTGGCCGCGCGGGGCATCGACCACGACCACGTCCCACGGCGCGGCGGTGACGACCGGCGGGAGGTCCAGGGCCAGGCGCTCGGGCGTCGCCATCAGCTCCTCCCACTCGGTGCGCACGGTGGTGTAGGTCGTCGTCACCACCGCGAGCGACGGGTCCCGGCGCCGGCACACCTCCACCCAGGCGGCGTCGTCCTCGATGAACAGCGTCTCGCCGCCGGCGTTGAGCCGGGCCCAGAACGAGCTGTCGTGCCCGAGGCCGAACACGAGGAGGCGGCCGCCCGGCCGGGCGGCCACCGCCGCCGCGATCCGACCGATCTCGGCCCCGCTCATCTGGACGTGCAGCACGTGGCGCATCGCCTCGAGGCGAGCCGGGGACGGCCGGGCCACGGCCACCCTCGTCGCCACCCCCCCGCCGACGTCCCTCAGCGTGGAGCGGACGGTGCGCTTGAGCCACAGGACGGGCGCTCGTCCCGGCCGCGCCGGCGACCGCGCCGCCGTCATGAACCGGTCCCAGAAGGTGTCCAGGCCGTGGCGGGACACGGCGATCTCGCTCAGCTCGGCGCGCATCGGCGCGACCTCCTCCTCGGGCAGGCCGCCCAGCCGGGCGAGGGCCTCGCCGACGGCGGGGGCATCGTCCGAGGCCAGGAACAGGTCCTGCGCCAGTGGAGCCGGGAGGATCTCGGCCGTGCACGGGTTCGAGGTCAGCGGGACCACCCCCGCCGCCATGCACTCCAGCACGCCCTTGTCGAGCGCCGTCCCGCTGAGCTGGAGGGCGAACCGGT
>DASVEC010000424.1:0-11716 GCA_036380755.1 Iamia sp.
ATCTCGTGGAGCGGGAGCGTCCCGGCCCGACCCGGTCGGTGTCGTTCGGGACCGACGAGTCCGATCAGTGGCCGGCGTCGATCCGCCTGCCGGCCGACGAGGGCCAGGTCGTCGAGGAAGCGCTCAAGGCGTCGCGGGACCGGCTGCACGACGCCCAGCGGGCCGCGGCCGAGGCCGACGTGACGGTGAAGGTCTCCTGGGCCGACGCGCTGGTCGGGATGGCCCACTCCGTGCTCACCACCGACGCATCCGGCGCCGAGGTCTCCTCCCGACCCGGTGTCCTGCTCCACCTGCAGGCACCGGTGGGCGACGCCGAGGCGTGGCGGGCCGAGATGCACATGGGACCGGCCCTGCCGCCTTCGATGCGCCGGTACCTCACCTGCGACTGCGACATCGCCGCCGTCTGGCACACCGACGGGCGACCGGTGCAGCTCGGCCGCAGAGCGCGGACCGTGCCCCGGCGGATCCGGCGCCTGGTCGAGCACCGCGACGGCGGCTGCCGCGTCCCCGGCTGCGACAGCACTCTGTGGGTCCAGGTCCACCACATCATCCACTGGGAAGACCACGGCGACACCGTCACCTGGAACCTCATCTGCCTGTGCGGTCACCACCACCGCCAACACCACATGGGCCTGCTGGGCATCACCGGCAACGCCGACCTCACCGACGGCGTCACCTTCACCACCGCCACCGGCAGGGTCCTCGAACCCACCGGAAGACCCACCCCACCGACCGAGATGCCCGAGGTGGAGCCCTACGACGGCCCCACCGGCGAGACCCTCCACAAGCACTGGGTCGTCTTCAACCGCCGACCACCAGTCTGCGACCGAGAACGAGAACCCGTCGCCTGACGGCGCCCCAGCGATCCACGCCACCCCCGGGCACCACCCGCGGGGTGGCACCGCCGCGCCCGGTGGGATGGGACTGCAGGGGGCGGCTAGGGCTATGGCGCCCAGGCCAGCTCCCAGCGGTTGCCCTCGGGGCCGGCGACGTAGCCGGAGTAGCCGCCCCACTCACGCTCGGTCGGCTCGGCGACGGGCACGGCGCCCGACGCGAGCGCCCGGGCGTAGACCGCATCGACCTCGGCGCGGGTCGCGACGTTCACCGCCAGCGTGATCCCGTTCCACATCGCCAGGTCGGGAAGCGGCGTGCCGGGCGCGGCCTCGTCGCGCAGCATCTCGACGGGGTACAGCGCGAGCTTCACGCCGCCGCAGTCGAAGGAGGCGAACCCATCACCGGCGCCCTCGCCCTCGTGCCATCCGAGGCCCCGGTAGAACCGGCGGAGGACAGGGAGGTCGCGGGCGCCCAGGGTGACGAACGTGATCCGCTGCGGGATGTCCACGCGACGCAGCCCCGCCCGGTCAGTCGTCGTCGTTGCCGGGGCCGGCGGGGTCGGGGCGGCGGAGGGTGATGTCGACCTCGGAGCCCCGGCGGACCTGCTCGCCGGCACCGGGGGACGTGCTGGCCGGCGCCCCCGCCGCGGGACCGGCCACGTCCCCGGCGACCAGGCCCTCGGCCTCCAGCAGGGCCACGGCCTCGGCCAGGGTGCCGACCGCGCTCACGTCGGGCACGGTGACGAGGTCCGGGCCCTTGGACACGACGACGACCACGGTGCTGTCGCGGGCTGCCTCGGCCCCGGCCCCCGGGTCGGTGCCGATGACCATGCCCGTCTCGACGTCGTCGCTGAACTCCTCCTCGACCTCGGCGACCAGGCCCAGCTCCTCCAACGCGGCGACGGCCTCGTCCTGGGTCATGCCGGGCAGGCCGTCGGGGATGGTCCGGGGCTCGGGGCCCTGCGACACCACCACCTCCACCTCGGTGCCCTTGGCGATCCGGGCCGGCGGGTCGCCGGCCACCTCGATCACGTGCTCGGCCTCGACCTCCTCGTCGAAGCGGGGCGTGAAGACCGGCTCCAGGGCCGAGAACTCGAGCAGGTCGGACGCCTCCTGCTGCGTCATGCCCCGGGTGATCTCGGGCAGGTCGACGAGGGTCGGACCCTTCGACACGATCAGCGTGATGGGGTCGCCCTCGGCCAGCTGGGTGCCCTGGCCCGGCTGCGTGCGCAGCACCTGGCCCACCTCGGTGCCGTCCTCGTAGATCTCCTCGACGTCGACCTCCCAGCCCTGGGCCCGCAGCGAGTCGACGGCGGCGTCGCGGCTGAGGCCGCTGACGGCGGGCACGGCCGAGGTCGGCGGCGGCTCGGTGAGATCGGCGATCAGCATCCCGATGGCAGCCCCGAGCGCGGCCACCAGCAACACCACCAGCACGACGCGGGGCCAGCGGCGCCGGCGGCGCCCGGTGGGCGAGCGCGGGTCCCAGTCGTCGCCCGACCAGTCCTCGTCGGCACCGTCGTAGGGGACCTCGTCGTCGGGGTCGACGTCGTGGACGGCGCCACCGGCCCATCCCATCCCGGCGACGAGGGTGGCGTCGTCGGCCGGGGCCGCGGGCTCGGGCGCCCAGGCCATGAACCGCTCGGGGTCCTCGTCGTCGCCGTCGTCGAGCGCCTCCTCGATGCCCTCGGCCGCGAACGACCCCAGCACGTCGGCCGCCCCGACGAGATCGGGCTCGGCGGGCGGCTCGGACCCGTTCCCGGGGAGGACGAAGGCGGGGACGTCGAGCTCGTCGTCCGCCGCGGCCTGGGACGCCGTCGACCCCCCCGCCAGCGTGGTGGGGTCGCGGTCGTCGGACAGGTCGACGTCGAGGGCGCCGGCGAGCGGCAGCCCGGCCGGGCGGGGAAGCGACGGCGCCACGGCGGCGAGGGCGGCGGCCAGGTCGCGGCCGTCGAGACGGTCCTCCGGGTCGGGGGCGGCGGCGTCGACCAGCACGTCGGCCAGGGGGCCCAGCTCCGGCGGCGGGTCCATCTCCTTGCCGACGCGGGCCATGAGCGTGCCCAGCGTGGTGTCGGCGGTGAAGGGCACCTCGCCGGTGACGGCCTCGACCACGACGAGGGCCAGCGAGTACACGTCGGCCCGGCCGGTGAGCGACAGCCCCTGGGCCTGCTCGGGCGAGGCATAGCGGGCGGTGCCGACGACGGCGCCGACCGGCTCGGTCCACGCCGCCTCGGCCAGGGCCCGGGCCAGGCCGAAGTCGGCGATGCGGAGACGGCCCTCGTCGCCGAAGAGCAGGTTGGCGGGCTTGATGTCGCGGTGGACGAAGCCCCGCCGGTGGGCGTAGTCGAGCCCGCGAGCGGCCTGCAGGGCCACGACCAGGGCCTGCGAGGGGGTGAGCCGGTGGCCCCGGTCGAGCAGGCCCCGGAGGCTGCCGCCGCCCAGGTACTCCATGACGATCCAGGGGACCTCGTCGTCGTTCCCCCAGTCGTAGACGGCCATGACGTTGGGGTGGTTGAGGGCCGCCGCGGCCTGGGCCTCGGCCTGGAAGCGACGCAGGAACACCTGGTCGTCGGCCAGGGCCTCGTGGAGCACCTTGACCGCCACCTGGCGCTCGAGCCGCACGTCGTCGGCCACGAAGACCTGCGCCGACGCGCCGCGCCCGATCGGGGCCAGCAGGCGGTACCGCCCGCCGAGCACCCGACCGACCTGCTCGGTCATGCGGGACGGTGGCACCCCCGGAAGAGTACGGCGTCGGCACCGCCGCTCCCGTGAGGGTCTCCGATGTCCCCCTCCCCGCCAGCGGCTGGCACCATGGCGGGGTGCTGGACGACGACTCCGAGGGCGCCGTGGCCACCCGCGACGCGGATGCCCCGTTCGACCCGTCGACGATCCGCGACCCCCTCCCCCAGCCGCTGTTCTCGCTCCGCCGCCTGGTGATCGTCGCCGTGCTGGCCCTGGCGGTCCTGTGCCTCTACATCGCCGGGCGCTCGGGGGCCGACTCCGACCCGATCGCCACCGGGGCCACCGCCATCGAGAGCTACCTGCCCTCGCCCGGCGGACGGGTGCTGCGCCAGTCCGAGGTCGGCGTGGTGCTGAAGGACGGCTACGACGGCCGCATCACCATCGACGGCATCGCCATCCCCGAGGAGCAGATGGTGGGGGCCGTCGCCCCCGACAGCCCCGAGTACGACCCGGAGGTCGGGCCCCGGCCCAACAAGAAGAACGTGGTGAAGTACCAACCCGGCCCGGGCCAGGCCGTCAGCGAGTACGCCACCGGGACGATCGAGATCACCATCCGCTACTGGCGGATCGCCGACGGGCCCGACTCGGCCACCTCGACCACCTACACCGTCCGGGTCTTCTAGCCCCGGCCACGGGTACCCTCCCGGCCGTGAGCCTCCCGCCCGGCCCGAACCTCGCACCGGTCGAGGTTCGCGAGGCCGTGCCCGACCCCCTGCCGTCCCGGCCGGCCACGATCCGGGCCGCGACCGCGGCGATGGTGTTGGGCGGGGTGATCGCCGCCCTCGACGCGCTGGTGAGGCTGATCGCCTGGGACCGCGACGACCTCGAGCGGAGCCTGGACGACGCCGGGATCACCCCGGGCGACCTCGAGGGGTTCTTCACCATCGTGCGCGTCGTCGGGTTCCTCGGGGGCCTGGCCGTGGCGGCGACGTGGTTCGTCCACGCCGTGGCCTGCGATCGTGGCCGCCGCTGGGTCCGCCCGTGGGCCGGCGCGCTGGCCACGATCTTCGTGCTGATGAACCTGACGAACCTGACGACGACCGACTCGGCCGCCGGCCTCGCCTACCTGGTGCTGCGGACCGCCGTCGCCGTCGCCGCCGTGGCGCTGCTGTGGCTCCCCCCGTCGACGGCCTTCCTCCGGGCCGCGGCGAAGGGCCGCTAGGCCGAAGCCGGCCCGCCCACCTCGGCGATCAGCTCGTCGAGGGCGGCGCCGTCGAGCAGCCGGGCCAGGGCGGCCTCGTCGAGCACGGGCACGCCCTTGTCCCGGGCCTTGTCGAGCTTGGAGCCGGCCTCGGCCCCGGCCACCAGCGCCGCCGTCTTGGCCGAGATGCTGCCGCTGACCTTGGCCCCCATCTCCTCCAGCCGGGCCTTGGCCTCGTCGCGGGTGAGCTCTTCGAGCGTGCCGGTGATGACGAGGGTCCGCCCGGCCAGGGGCAGGGCCTCGACGGCGGCGGGCTCGGGCAGGTCGGTGTCGGTGCGGACGCCCAGCTCGGTGAGCTTGGCCGCCAGGTCGGCGTTCCGGGGGGTGGCGAACCAGGCCTCGACCGCCACCGCGATCTTGGGCCCGATGCCGTCGATGGCCTCGATCTCGGCCGCGGTGGCGGCCTGGACCCCGGCCAGGGTGCGGAGGTGGCGGGCCAGGTCCTTGGCCACGGTGGGGCCGACGTGGCGGATGTTGAGCGCCACGAGCAGCCGCTCCAGCGGCCGCTGGGCCCCGGCCGCGATCCCGGCCAGCAGGTTGTCGACGCTGGTGTCCTTCCAGCCCTTGAGGTCGAGGATCTCGTCCCTCCGGTCCTTCAGCTGGAACACGGCGGCCAGATCGGGCAGCCAGTCCAGCTCCCGGAACTGGCTGACGGTCTTCTCCCCCAGGCCCTCGATGTCGAGGGCGCCCCGGGACGCCAGGTGGATCAGCGACTCCTTGATCCGGTTGGGGCAGTCGACGTTCTCGCAGAAGTGGTGGCCCTCACCCTCGGGGCGCACCAGGGGTTGGCCGCACGCCGGGCAGGAGGCCGGCATCGACCATGCCTTGGCCCCCTTCCGGCGCTCGCCGGCCACGCTGCCGACCACCTCGGGGATGACGTCGCCGGCCCGGCGGACGATCACCATGTCGCCGGCGCGCACGTCCTTGGCCTGGACCTGGACCTCGTTGTGGAGGGTGGCGCGGGTGATGGTGACGCCGGCGACGGCGACCGGCTCGAGCACGGCGAAGGGCGTGGCCTTGCCGGTGCGGCCCACGTTGACCTCGATCGAGATCAGCCGCGTCTGCTGCTCGATCGGCGGCATCTTGTAGGCGATCGCCCACCGGGGCGCCTTGGCCGTCGACCCGAGGGCCTGGCGCTGGGCCATGTCGTCGACCTTGATCACCACGCCGTCGACCTCGAAGCCGAACGAGTGGCGCCGCTCGGTGAAGTCGGCGATGAGCTCCCACACCTCGTCGATCGAGTCGCGGGTGGTGGACTCGTCGGGCACCGGCAGCCCGACCCGGCGGGCCCAGTCGAGGAAGTCGGAGTAGGCGGCGAACTCCTTGCCCTCGACCACGCCCAGCCCGTGGATCCACATGGCGAGGGGACGGTCGCGGACCTTGGCCGGGTCCTTCTGGCGGAGGGCGCCCGAGGCGGCGTTGCGCGGGTTCATGAACGCCGGCTCGCCCCGCTCGATGCGCTCCTCGTTCATCTTCTCGAACTTGGCGACCGGGTAGTACACCTCGCCCCGCACCTCGATGACCGTGGGCGGGTCGGGGTCGTCGAGCCGGAAGGGCACGTCGTCGAGCGTGAGCAGCTGCGGCGTGACCGTCTCGCCCACCGTGCCCGTGCCCCGTGTCGCCCCGACCTCCAGGACCCCGCCGCGGTAGACGCAGTTGATGGCGGTGCCGTCGATCTTGAGCTCGCACGCCCACCGGACGGGCGTGCCCTCGGGCAGCCGGCGGGCCACGCGCTCGGCCCAGGCCTGGAGGTCGTCGCGCCCGAAGACGTTGTCGAGGGACTGCATGGCCTCGAGGTGGGTGAACGGCGGGAAGGCGTCGTCGAGCGGGGCGCCGACCTGCTGCGTCGGCGACCCGGGGGTCCGCAGCACGGGGTGCTCGTCCTCGATGGCCTCCAGCTCCCGCAGGAGGGCGTCGAACTCGGCGTCGGGCATCGCCAGGTCGGACAGCACGTAGTACCGGTACCGGGCGTCGCGCACCCGTCGGGCCAGGTCATCGTGTCGGGTTCGTGCCTCCACCAGGTCCACGGGAGCGAGCATACGGAAGCCCGACCCGGTCGTTCCTCCGACCGCACAGGGCGGTCATCATCCGTCATTTCTGCCACCGTGCGTGGTAGAAGCCCTCAAGGACCCCCCTCCGACGCCGATCAGTTCCCTGGTGAAGCCCCCGCCCCGCCCTCACACCGGACTCTGAACCATGGCGCTCAACGGATCCCTCGACGACTACTCCCCGGCAGGGGCCCTGCGCGTCCTGTCCTCGACGGGGAAGACCGGCGCCGTGCGGTTCACCGGGAGTGCCGGCTGCACCGTCTACCTGAACGAGGGCCAGCTCTACTTCGCCCGCGGCGAGGGGACCGACGATGCCCTGGCCACCGCCCTGGTGCGCCCCGGCCGGGTGAGCACCGAGGCCTGGAGCCGGGCCGTCGAGGAGGCGGGCGACTCCCCCTGCGTCGGCGAGCTCCTGATCGAGCACGGCGGCATCGACCCCGACCTGATGGCCTCGGTCGTGCTGTCGGTCATCTACGACCCGTTGATCACGCTGTTCCGCGAGGGCGACGGCCGCTTCGACTTCGAGCCCGACACCATGCACTGGATCGGCCCGTCCCGCGGCTTCAACGTCGAGGCCGTGGTCAACGAGGTCCGCCGCCGGGTCCGCCACGTCGACGAGATGAGCGACGTCGTCCCGTCGACCTCGGCGTGGGTCAGCCCCGTGCGCACCCTCCCCGACGGCGCCTCCCAGGTCACCCTGCTGCGGGAGGACTGGGAGCTGATCGCCTCGCTGGCCGGTCCTCGCACCGTCGACGAGCTGGCCGCGGCCATGGGCCGGGGTCGGTACTCGACCGCCATGGTGGTCCACCGTCTCGCCGCCGCCGGGCTGCTCGACGTGGTGCCCGAGCCCTTCGCCGACGACTCCGACTACCACGAGCCCAGCGCCGCCGAGCGCCTGGCGGCGGCCGAGGACGTGATCGAGGAGGTGGCCGAGGAGGAGACCGACGTCGACCCCTTCGGTCCCTTCGTCGGCGACGACCCCTACGCCTTCACCCCCGCCGCCGAGAGCGACGACGAGCCCACGATCGATCTGGACCGGGCCGCCGAGGAGGTGGCCGATGCGCCCCAGGACGCCTGGGACGCCTGGTCCGCCGGCAACCCCTTCGAGCACCCGGTGCCCGGCGAGGACGAGGATCTCGCGGTCAGCTTCGGCCCCCGCCTCGACCCCGGTGCCGGCCTGGACGGTCCCGAGTCGGCCCCGGACGAGAGCCTGCTGCCCCGGCGCACCGCCGTCCGCGAGGCCGACCGGCCCACCCACGCCCCGTCCTCGGACCTGAGCGGCGACCTCGCCCCGGGCCTGGCCGGCATCACCGGCTTCCACAACCCGACTGCCGGGCTCGCCAGCCGCCACGACGAGGCCCTGTCGGCCGCCACCTCCGACGACCCGACGATGGACCCCAACGCGGCGTGGCTGGAGAACCTCTACGCCCAGTTCATCGACGATGCCGAAGAGGCCCCCACCGGCAAGAAGGCGAAGAAGATCGAGGCGCTCGACGTCGCCTTCCAGGCCGACGAGCAGGGTGACACCGAGAAGGTCGGCACCCTCAAGCGCCTCGCCGCCGCCCTCCGCCGGTTGTAACCACGACCTGATCCGAACTCGGGGGAGTAAGCGCCCAGCACTGGGCGTCTACTCCCCCGAGTTCGTCTGCGTCTAGGCGCCGACGGAGAGGCGGACGCCGGCGAGCTGGTCGTGGATCCGCAGCCCGAGGGTGCGGGTCAGCTCGTGGACCAGACCGACCTGGGCCACGTCGTGGAGAGCCAGCCCGCAGGCGGGCGTGACGAGGGCCTGACGGCGGATGCGCACCGGGTCGCACCCGGCCTGCACCAACGAGCACCACTGGGCCGACAGGTCGCGCCACCAGTGCGACGCCGACTCGCCCAGCGGGCGGTCGGTGGGCACCGCCCCCCAGGCGATCCAACCGTCGCGCTCGAGGAAGGTGGCCAGGGCGCCGGCGCTCGACCCGAGGTCGGCCCCGACCGGGACGGAGAGGATGCGGGGCCCGGCCTGGAGCACGGCCCGCCAGTCGCTCGGACCGCAGACGTGGACGCCGGTGATCGCACCGCCCCTCCCGCCCGCACCGCCCTTCCAGCCAGCACGGGGCTCCCAGACGGCGAGGGCGCCGGAGACCAGGTCGATCACCGTCTCGGGGTCGGCCAGCTCGGCCGGCGGGCCACCCACCAGGGCCGGCTCGTCGAGGAAGGCGACGACGGTGGCGTCGGGGGCCACGGCGTGGACGGCGTCGACCACGGCACGGGCCCGGGACCGGACGGCGGTGGCGGCCACGGCACAGGCGATGGACGCCTCGGCCCCGGCTCGCACCAGGGCCACGGCCAGGGTGACGGGCCCGGTGACCTGGACCTTCACCGGCTCGGTGCGGCCCTCGATGGCGGCGAGGAACGTGCGCAGGGTGAAGAAGGGGGCGCCGGCCAGGTCGGGGTCGCCGAGCGGCGCCTCGGGGTCGAGCGCCGACGGGGTGACCACGAGCGTGCCGTCGGGACCGACGTCGACGCCGGCGATGCCCCAGGCGGCCTGGGCGATCATCCCCTCACGGGCGTCGCGGCGCGGCAGCGTGGGCGCGGCCGGGAGCTCGGGCAGGGCGTCCAGCACGAACGCCACCGCCTCGTCGGCGTCGGCGAACGGCAAGCTGCCCACCGCGGTGGGCGTGCCGATGCCGAAGGGCATCGGATCGATGTGGATGTCCCTCCCCCCGTGGGTGGCGTCTCCGCCTGGCACGGTTCCCCCTGGTCGGTTTGGGCGGCCCCGCGGCCGCATCGGGGCCTACAGGACTAGCCAGCGACTGCCTCCGTGGGCAAATCTCAGGCCCCCATGAGCGACCGCCGTCCCGCCCCGATCCCCGCTGTGTGGGTCGCGCGCGCTCTCTGGCTGGTCCTCCCGCTCGTCGCCGGGCCCGCGCTGGGCGCCGCCCTCGACCCCCGTTCGGGGCCGGTTCAGGCGCTCGGCACCGGCGCGGCGTGGGGCGCGTGGGCCGTCGTGCTCGTCGCCTTGCTGGTGCCGCGGGCCAGCAGCCTCACGGTCGTCCGGATCGGCGCCCCCGCCGCCCTCGTGGCCGCCGGGTGGGCGGCCGGACCCGGCAGCCCCGACGACGAGGTCGCCCGCGGCATCGTCGCCGTGGTGGCCGCCGCCCTCGCCCTCGCGGCCACCGTCGCCCCATCGGTCGGCGACGCCTTCGTCGACGGCTCGTCCTACGGCTCCGAGCGGCGCTTCGCCCTGCGCACCCCCGTCCCCCTGGCCGTGCTGGCCGCGGCCACGTGGGTCGCCGTGGCGGCCGCGGCCGTGGCCGGGCCCTTCCTCCTGGCCGCCCGCCAGTGGGTCGCCGGGGGCGTGCTGACGCTCGCCGGGGGCGTGGTCGTGTGGTTCGGGGTGCGGTCGCTCCACGGGCTGGCCCGGCGCTGGCTGGTGCTCGTGCCGTCGGGTGTGGTCGTCCACGATCCCGTGAGCCGGCCCGACTCGGTGATGGCCCCGCGCCCGCTGATCGTCCGGTTGGGACCGGCCCCAGCGAGCAGCGACGGCCTCGACCTCACCCTCGGTGCCGCCGGCCTGGCCCTCGAGCTGGAGACATCCGAGGAGCTGCCCGTCACCGTGCGCGACGGCCGCCGGCTCGACACCCGCCCCGCCTCGCGGGTGCTGGTCGCCGTGGCCCGACCCGCCGCCGTGCTGGCCGAGGCCGAAGCCCGCCGCCTTCCGGTGTCGTAGAACCTGCACGGGGCGTGCACATGTGCCAGCGTCGCGGCGTGCTCGACGACGCCAAGGTCTCCACGTTCCTCGCCCGTGCCCGCCGGGAGGTCGACGACGGCCTGCTGCCGGCGGTCCAGGTCGCCATCGGCCTCGACGGCGAGGTCGTGGTCGACGAGACCTTCGGCGCCCCGCCCGAGACCCGCTTCGTCCCCTTCAGCTGCACCAAGGCGCTGGTCGGGTCGGCCGCCTGGCAGCTCGTCGGCGAGGGCAGCCTCGACCCGACCCGGCCGGTCGCCGAGTACGTCCCCGCCTTCGCCACCAACGGCAAGGAGGAGGTCACCGTCGAGCAGGTCCTCCTCCACGTGGGCGGCTTCCCCATGGCGCCGCTCGGGCCCGGGCGGTGGGACACCCGCGAGGGCCGGCTCGAGGCCTTCTCCCGCTGGCGGCTGACGCTCGTGCCGGGCGAGACGTTCATGTACCACCCGACCGCGGCCCACTGGGTCGTGGCCGAGATCATCGAGACCCTCGACGGCCGGCCCTACGCCGATGCCATCCAGGCCCGGGTCACCGACCCGCTCGGCCTCCCCCGCCTGCTGGCCGTCCCGCTGGAGGAGCAGGGCGACGTGATCGACGCCGTCGGCGTGGGCGCGGTGC
The DNA here is from genome assembly GCA_036380755.1 of Iamia sp. Lineage (GTDB taxonomy): Bacteria > Actinomycetota > Acidimicrobiia > Acidimicrobiales > Iamiaceae > Iamia. The sequence goes on from DASVEC010000424.1 coordinate 11,173, forward strand.
CGACCCCCGACGAGATGGAGGAGGCCTTCGGCGTGCGGGTCGACATCGGCGCCCTGATCCCGGCCGACGTCGCCCTCGGCGCCCTGCTCACCCTCAACTCGCCCGAGGCCCGGGCGGTCGGCGTCCCCGGCGGCGGGGGCGTGATGCGGGCCGCCGACCTGGCCCTGCTCTACCAGGCCTTCCTCCACGACCCGAAGGGCCTGTGGGACCCGGAGGTGCTGGCCGACGTCACCGGCACGGTGCGCAACACCCTGCCGGACCTGTGGGGCGTCCCGGCCAACCGCACCCGCGGCGGGCTCGTCGTCCGGGGCGACGACGGGCTGGGCCACCGCCGGGGCATGGGCCACACCGCCTCGGGCCGGGCCTTCGGCCACAGCGGGGCCGGCGGCCAGGTCGCCTTCGCCGACCCCGAAACCGGGCTCAGCATCAGCTACCTCACCAACGGGCTCGACCAGCACCTCATCCGCGAGAACCGGCGCGTCACCGCCATCACCTCGTTGGCCGCCGAGCTGGTGCGCTAGCGCCGGTAGCGTTGCCGGGTGGC
>DASVEC010000425.1:0-6021 GCA_036380755.1 Iamia sp.
CCGGGCCAGCGTGCCGTGCTTCGGGATCTCGGTGGCCCGGCGGCCCGCCCGCAGATCCTCCAGCAGGGCGTCGGCCGCATCCGGCGTGACGTTGTAGTGGTAGCGGTAGTTCACCTGCAGGCACGGGGCCTCGGTGCAGGCGGCGATGCACTCGACGTCCTCGACTGTGAACAGGCCGTCGGGCGTGGTGGAGCCGGACCGGACGCCGAGGGTCTCCTCGGCGTGGTGCAGCAGCTCCTCGCCACCCATGAGCTGGCAGGAGATGTTGGTGCAGACGTTGATGACGTAGCGGCCGACCGGTTCGCGCTTGAACATCTCGTAGAACGAGCAGGTGCCGAGCACCTCGGCGGGCGTGACGCCGACCAGCTCGGCCAGGTGCTCCATGGCGTCGCCGGCCACGTAGCCGTCCTGCTCCTGGGCCAGGTGCAGCAGCGGGATCAGCGCCGACTTCGGCCGCGGGTAGCGGCCGATGATCTCCTTCGCCAGGACGACGTTGTCCGCGGTCAGCCGAGCCACTGCGCCACCCTGCCACCGCGCTGGGTCGTGCGTGAAAACGCTGGGCGAACGCTCACCGGTCGACCTCGCCCATGATCGGGTCCACGCTGGAGATGACGGCCACGCCGTCGGCGATGAGGCCGTTGTGCATCATGTGCGGCAGGGTCTGGACGTTGACGAAGCTCGGGCCCCGGACGTGCATGCGGTAGGGCTTGGCGGTGCCGTCGGAGACGATGTAGACGCCGAGCTCGCCCCGGGGGCTCTCGACCGCGCAGTAGGCCTCGCCGGCCGGCACCCGGAAGCCCTCGGTGAAGATCTTGAAGGGGTGGATCAGGGCCTCCATCGACTCGTCGATGCGGGCCCGGGGCGGGGGCGTGACCTTCTTGTCCTGCACCCGGTAGTCGCCGTCGGGGAGCTTCTGGAGGATCTGCTCGACGATGCGGAGCGACTCGCGGGTCTCGGCCAGACGGATGGCGTAACGGTCGAAGCAGTCGCCGTAGGAGCCGACGATGACGTCGAAGTCGACCTCGTCGTAGGCGAGGTAGGGCATGGCCCGGCGCAGGTCCCAGGCGTAGCCGGTGGAGCGCAGGATCGGCCCGGTGGCGCCGAGGGCGATGGCCTCCTCGGTGGTGATCACGCCCACGCCCTGGAGCCGGTCGCGGTAGATCGGCTGATCGGTGAGCAGGACCTCGTACTCGTCGAGACGGGCCGGGATGGTGTCGAGGAGGGCCTGCACCTTCTCCCGCCAGCCGTCGGGCAGGTCGGCGGCCACGCCGCCGGGGCGGATGAAGTTGTGGTTCATCCGCAGCCCGGTGATGTGCTCGAGGACCCGGAGGGTCTCCTCCCGCTCCCGCCAGCCGTAGATCATCATCGACACGGCACCGAGGTCCATGCCGTTGGTGCCGAGGAACAGCAGGTGCGAGCTGATGCGGTTCAGCTCGCACAGCAGCATGCGGATCCAGGTGGCCCGCTCGGGCACCTCGACCCCGAGCAGCTTCTCGGTGGTGAGCGAGAAGGCCAGCTCGTTGAACAGCGGTGACGCGTAGTCCATGCGCGTCACGTTGGTGGGACCCTGGAGGTAGGTGAGCTGCTCGCCCGTCTTCTCCATGCCGGTGTGCAGGTAGCCGATGACCGGCTTGGTGCGCAGCACGGTCTCGCCGTCGAGCTCGAGCATCAGCCGCAGGACGCCGTGGGTCGACGGGTGCTGCGGACCCATGTTCATGATCGTGGTGGTGGCGTCGTCGAGCTCGTCGTCGACGTCCCCCATGGCCGCGACCTCGGCCTCGGACATCCGCAGCACCGAGCCCAGCTCTCTCAATACCTCGACCCCGCCCGCCACGTCGCGGGGGGCCATCTCCTGTGCTCCTTCGGCGGTCAGTGGATCCGTCGCCGTCATGGGTGGCTCCTACCTCGGTCCCGGGTCGCCCTTGAACTGCACGGGGATGCGCCCGACCGCGTAGTCCTTGCGGAGCGGGAAGCCCTCCCAGTCCTCGGGCATGAGGATGCGCGTCAGGTCGGGATGGCCGTCGAAGGCGATGCCGAACATGTCGAACACCTCGCGCTCGAGGGCCTCGGTGCCCGGGTGCACCTCGAACAGCGAGGGCACCGTGGCGTCGTCCTCCGGCACCTGCACCTTGATGCGCAGGCGGGCCGGCTCCCGGTGGTTGATGAGCAGCACCACGAGCTCGAAGCGCTCGGGCGTGACGCCCTCGGGCAGCGCCGGGCGCCCGGCGTTGGCCAGGTGGTCGACCGCGGTGACGTCGAGGCACATCAGCCAGCCCTCGTCGCGCAGCGTCTTCACCAGGGCGACGAGGTCCTCTCGACCGACGTGCACCGTGGTCTCGCCGAGCGCCTCGGTGACGGGGTGACCATGCAGCTCCGCGGGCTCGGCGACGCTGGCCTCAGCGCCGTCCTCGGGGGTGTCGGCTTCCGTGTCGGCCACGGCTACTGCTTCCCGAGGAGGACCGGGGCGGCCTGGCCGTCGCGCTGATCGACCTGGAGCTCGGCACCGGCACCGGTCTCGGCCCGGCGGCGCAGGATCTCCCCGTCGCGGATCTTCTCGTGGAGGGTGTTGATGGCGTGGATGAGCGTCTCGGGCCCGGGTGGGCAGCCGGGGGCGTAGACGTCGACGGGCACGATCTGGTCGACGCCCTGGACGATGGCGTAGTTGTTGAACATGCCGCCCGAGCTGGCGCAGACGCCCATCGACAGGACCCACTTGGGCTCCATCATCTGGTCGTAGACCTGGCGCAGCACCGGGGCCATCTTCTGCGAGACGCGCCCGGCCACGATCATGAGGTCGGCCTGGCGGGGCGAGGCCCGGAAGACCTCCATGCCGAAGCGGGCCAGGTCGTAGTGCGAGCCGCCGGTGCCCATCATCTCGATGGCACAGCAGGCCAGGCCGAACGTCGCCGGCATCAGCGACGAGCGCCGGGCCCAGCGGACCAGGTCCTCGACCCGCCCGGTGAGGATGTTGTGATCGAGGCCCTCGAGCCCCTCGTCGATGCTCCAACCCATCAGGCGGCCTCCGTCTGCCGGGGCCGGCCCTCGAGCCCGACCCGGCGGATGGTCGTGGACGTGGTGCGATCGCCCGACACGATGCCCTGGTCCTCGGCCGGTCGCTCCCGGCGCAGCGGGCCCCAGTCGAGACCGCGGTTGCCGATGAGGTACACGAACGTGGCGAAGACGAGGACGGAGAAGGCGATCATCTCGACCAGGCCGTAGACGCCGATCTCCTGGTGGATCACGGCGTAGGGGTAGAGGAACACGATCTCGATGTCGAAGACGATGAAGATCATGGCCACGAAGTAGAAGCGCACCGGGAACCGCTCCGGCGGCTCGCGGGACGGCACGATGCCGCACTCGTAGGGGGCGGACTTGGCCGGGGTGGGCCGGCGGGGGGCCATCAGACCGGAGGCGACCCGGCTGACGACGGCGAAGAGGAGGGCCAGGACGAAGAGGACGACGATCGGGAGGTACTGGCCCACGTCGATCAGCCTCCTGCAGCAGCCCGGGCCTGGGCGACCAGCTTGTCGCGGCGGTGGAGCGAGCTGCAGCACACGGCGAACACCAGCCCCGAGGCGAAGAAGAGGAAGACGGCCGGCTGGCGCCGCGAGCCCAGGTCGCGGACCATCACCACCGAGACCACGTCGGCCTCGGGGTCGGCCTCGGGCGTGGGCGGGGGCTGGCCGGGGACGGTCTCGCGGGGGATGACCTCCTGGATGCGCACCACGACCCGGTGGGTCGGGTGCCCGAAGGGATAGGTGAGCACCCGCCCGACCTTGAACTTGGCCCGGCCGAAGGCCGAGTCGTCCTCGAGGTTGGACTTGCCGCCCTTGGTCCAGGCGTCGAGCACGACGAACTCGGACGCCGTCTCGAACAGGGCCCGCTCCTCGGTGACGTAGGCCGAGGCCGCCGCCACCGCCTCACCGGTCTGCTTGTCGGCCGCGCCCAGCAGGTGCCAGCCGTCGTCGGTCTCGATCGGCACCTTGTCCTCGATCAGCTCGTCGCGCAGGGCGGGATCGACGCTGAGGAGGTCGCCCAGCTGCGGCTGGCGCCGGGTCGGGTCGTCGGGGAACTGGGCCGCCAGGACCGGGTCGCCGTCGATGATGGCGCGCAGCTGCTCGGGGTCGGGGAGGTCCTCCCGTGGGGGCACGGTCCTGGCGTCGACGGTGTTGGCCTCGGCCAGGTTGTCGTAGTTGACCTCCTCGACCTTCCAGGTGGCCAGGCGGCCCTGGTAGCCGATGCCGTACATGGCCCAGACCAGGCCCATGATCATCATCCAGCCGGCCAGGCCGGTGAGGCTGAGGAGGAAGCCGAGACGCCATCCGCTGTTGGTCGAGAGGATCAGCCAGATGGATCCGCCCAGGATCAAGGTGGCGAGCACCACCGTGAGAAAGCCCCGGAAGCCGGGGTCCCAGGTGATGGCGGCGAGCATGACGTCCACTTAGAGGCCCCTCACGTAGCGGACGATCTTCTCGATGTCCTCCTTCGAGTACATGCCGCCGACGGTGTCGGGATCCGAGGGCTCGCGGGCCTCGACGCCGACCTCGCCGGTCTCGAGCGAGCTCTGCGGCTCGGCCGGCACCTGGCAGAAGCCGGGCATGCGGCCCGTGCCCTGCGAGTTCTGGCCGTAGTTCACGCCTCGCTCGGACCCGGCGCAGACGAAGTCGACCTGCTGGGTGAAGCCGGCCACCGAGCCCGGGAAGCGGGTGGTGCTGACGCCGTCGCGGAGCGACGGGCCGAGGGCGCCGTTGCCGTCGGGTCCCTTCTCGCTGTAGGACCAGCCGGTGGTGTGGCACCGGCCGCAGGCGTAGGCGCCGCCGGCGAAGCTGGTGTAGTAGCCGAGGTTGAAGAGGGCCTCGCCCTCGGAGGCGTAGGGGACGCCGGCCGCCTCGGCCGCCGCCATCTCCTCCTCCAGGGCATCGGGGATGGCGGCCTGCGCCTCCTCCGGAGTGATCTGGATCGACTCGAGGTAGTCGATCAGGTTCTGGAGCTGCTGGTCGTTGAGCGGGCCACCGCCCTTGACGCCCCACGCCGGCATGGGCGAGAAGGTGCGGCCGTAGGTGAGGATGTAGCGCACCTCCTCCCGGTCGTGGCGGAGCAGGACGGTGTTGAGGGCCGGGCCCCGCCAGTCGACCTGCTGGACGAACTGGCCGTTGGCGTCGGTGATGGTGAACGGGGTGATGCCGCCCTCGGCGGTCATGCCGCCATGGCAGAAGGCGCAGTTGAAGCCACCGTTCTCCGTCGTGTCGAACATCGCCGCGCCCCGCTTGACGAAGGCGGTGTTGAAGTCCTTGATGGCGCCCTCCTGCCGGCCCGGCTCGTTGAGCCAGTAGAGGGGCAAGGTGATGGCGACGACGAAGAGACCGACCAGGCCCATGGTGAGCGTCCGGTCGAGCTTCTTCCCCTCCAGCTCCTCGTCGGAGTAGTAGGGCTTGCGGTTGGGGGCCAGCTCGATCTCCGAGCCGACCTCCGCCCGTCCCTGCCGGATGTTGATCCAGGCGTAGCTGATGGCGATGACCAGAGCCGCGAAGAGGGCGATGCCCCCGATGGCGGACTGGGTGCTGGCGAACAGCATCAGTGGCCTGCCCCTCCCGAGACGCAGTGCGGACCCTCGGCCTCCTGGCCGGTGGTGTTCACGCCGATCGGCGGGCCCTGGATGATGAGGCCGGTGTCGACCTGGAAGGCGTCACCGGCGATGGTCATGGCGAAGCGGTCGAGGCCACGCGGTGCGGGCCCGCCCTTCTTCTCGCCCACGCGGTTGTACTGCGAGCCGTGGCAGCCACACTCGAACCACTGCGAGGTCGGGCAGCTCGGCACGCGGCAGCCCAGGTGCGGGCACTTCTGGTACAGGGCGATGAGCCCTGCCTCCATGCCGGCGAGCTCGGACGGGCTGTAGACCTTCTTGGCGTTGTCGATCGAGGCCGAGGGGTACTCGGTGATCCACATCCGGCCCTCGGGGTAGTAGAGGAAGCCGTTGTTCTGCTCGATCTGGGACTTGAGCTCGGCGACCTTGCCGACCGA
>DASVEC010000426.1:0-2394 GCA_036380755.1 Iamia sp.
ATCCGACGGCGACGTGCCCTCCAAAGGCCCAACCGCCCCCAAAGGCCCAACCGCCGCCAAAGATCCAGCCGCCTCCGAGAGCCCTTCCGCCTCGGATAACCCTTCCACCTCCGACGACCACTCCCCGTGGGTGAGCCCCTCCGCCTCCGAGCGACCCTCCACCTCAGACGGACGAGAGCCCGCCGCCGCCGAGGCCCCAGCCACACCCGAACCCGCAGCCCCCGAAGCACCCGAGCCCGCCGCCGCCGGCGAAGTGTCCGCTGGGGAGCCCGCGGCTTCCCAGGGACGAGGGCCGGCCGCGAGCGGGGACGGGGGTGGGTCGGCCATGCGGACCGGGGCGAGGCCGGCCACCACGGTCTCCACGATCTCGGCCGCGTACGTGCCGTCCGGGTCGTAGTCGGGGTCGAAGACGGTGATCTCCACGCCCAGGCAGTGCGGGGTGTCGACCAGGCCGCTCAGCAGCAGCTCCAGCTCAGCGAAGGCGATGCCGCCCGGGTCCGGGGCGTCCACCGCGGGCATCACGGCGGGGTCCAGCACGTCCACGTCGATGTGCACCCAGTAGCCGGCGCAGTCGCTCAGCTGGTCGCGGGCCCACTGGGCGGTGCGGGCCGCGCCCTCCACGCGGAGGGCGGGCACCGGGCGGGTGACGATGCCCGCCGCCTGGAGGTCGAGCCGGTACTCATCCTGGGCGCGGATGCCCAGCACCACCACGTCGATGTCCCGGTAGTACGGCCTGCGCCCCTCGATGCCGGCCAGGTCCGCCTGGCCGCGGCCGGTGGCCAGGGCCAGGTCCTCGCCGGCCGCGGCGCCCACGTAGGAGGCGTTGCCGGGGTGGCGGAAGTCGGAGTGGCCATCGACGAACACCAGCCCGATCCGGCCGCCCACCACCTCTCCCAGCCGGTGCATGGCCAGGGCGGAGCCGAGCAGGATGGAGCAGTCGCCGCCCAGCACGACGGGAAACTCGCCCGCGTCGATGATCGAGCCGATGCGGTCGGCGAGGGCCGCCGAATATGCCGCGATCTGCTCGGCGTGGCACACCCCGTCGCCTGGACGCCAGTCACCCGGGTCGTACCGAGGTGGGGTCAGGCAGCCCGCGTCGCGAGCGGCGAGGCGGGCCACCAGGTCGTGGTCGCGCAGCGCGCCGGGCGCCTTCGCACAGCCCGGCACCGACGTCTCGGTCGGCGGGCGCAGGCCGAGGTTCGACGGTGCGTCGAGGATGGCGATGCGGCGCATGAGCCGCCGGCTAGAAGAGCGCGCTCGCGAGGGCCCGCCGCGCGCTGGTGACCGCCGGGTCGTCGGGTCCGGCGATGGTGAACAGCGACAGCAGGTGCTTGCGGATCTCCTCACGCTCGTCGCCGGCGGTGCGGCGGACCAGGTCGACCAGCCGCTTGTACGCCTGGTCGGCGAGGCCACTCAGCACCTCGACGTCGGCCGCGAGCAGCTGGGCGGCCACGTCGTCGGGCTTGGCGTCGGCGGCGGTGAGCGCGGCACGCGGGTCGACGCCCTGCACGCGGCGGGCCAGGGCGACGTGCGCGAGCCCGGCCTCGGCGGCCGCGTCGGCGGGCGACTCGGCGAGGATCTTCTTGTACGCCTGCTCGGCCGTGTCGAGGTCGCCGGTCATCAGCGCGTCGTCGGCGTCGACCAGGCGCGGGTCCTCGGGCGCGGTCGGGGGCTGCACGCCACCCGCCTTGAGCACCGCTTCGATCCACTGGCGCAGCTGCGGCTCCGGCACGACGCCGGTAAACGCATCGACCGGCTGGCCGCCCACCACCGCGTACACCATCGGGATGCCCTGCACGCGGAACATCTGCGCGAGCCGGGGGTTGCTGTCGACGTCGACCTTGGCGAGCACCCACGCGCCGTCGCCCTCGACGGCCAGCTTCTCCAGGATCGGCGAGAGCTGCTTGCAGGGCTGGCACCACTCGGCCCAGAAGTCGATGACGACGGGCACCTCGGCGGACCGCTGAAGGACCTCCCGCTCGAACCCCGCCTCATCGACGTCGATGACGAGGTCGGCGGGCGACACGGCCCCTCCCCCGCCCTACCGGGCGGCCTCGGCACGCGCCTGCTCCGCCTTCGCCTTGGCCTCCTGGGCCGCCTTCACCGCGGCGAGGTCGACGACTCCGCTCATGGACATGTTCCGTGGCTGCATGGCGTCTATCCTCCCCCGTCGGAGCGCGCAAGTGAAAAGCGTTGAGAAAGCCGGTCACGCTTCGGTGATGCTTCGTACTGCTTGACGTACTGCTGGACGTACTGCTCGACGCCGGGTCCCCACCCCGCGCCGTGTCGCCGCGGCCCGTGTACGTCCCTCACGGGCTTTCGCTACGAGACGTAGCGTAATGCCACACGGAACCGCCGGGACACCACCCCCCGGTGATCTCCCTCACGGCCGCA
>DASVEC010000427.1:0-13415 GCA_036380755.1 Iamia sp.
TCCCCGGTGGCGGCGGCCTCGCAGGTTGTGACGAACCACCTCACCGCATCGACGCTCGACGCCGCGGCCGGGACCGCGACCTTCGGGCCCACCAGCAACGTCGCCGTCCGGGCCGCGGTGCACGAGCGGGTCCCATTCGACGAGGACTACCCCCTCGCCGCCGGCGAGGACCGGGACTGGTGCGCCCGCCTCGGCGCCGCCGGCGTGGCGCTGGCGTGGGAGCCCGAGGCCTGGGTCGACCACCACCAGGACCTGACCCTGCGCACGTTCTGGCGCCAGCAGGCGCGCTACGGCCGTGGCGCCCACCGCTTCCACCGCGGCCGGGGCCGCCAGCCCGCCCGCTTCTACCTCGACCTGGTGCGGTCCGGCTTCGCCGAGGGCCCGCGGGCCGGCGCCCTCGTCCTCGTCGCTCAGCTGGCGACCGCATCCGGCCTGGCCGCCGAAGCCCTCTCCTCCCGAGCGAACCGGTGATCAGATCGGACGGGTAACCGTTCGATCTGATCACCGGTTCGGGGAGGGGGTCAGGTGGGGTCGAGGAGGGGGGTGCCGGTCATCGAACCGGGGTCGCCGCCGGCGAGGGCGGCGGCGGTGGCGGCGACGTCCTCCAGACGGGGCGGGCGGGTCAGGGTGGCGTGGCGCGACCCGCCGGGCACGACGAGGGCCCAGGCGTCGCCCTCGGTGTGGTTGCCGGACCGGCCGCTGCCGACCCCGTGGCGCAGCACGGTGCCGAACCGCTCCGACCGCAGCCCGTCGAGCCGGGTGGCCGGAGTGTCGACCCACTTCACGATCAGGTCGGGCAGCAGGTGGGCCCGGTCGCCGGACGGGAAGATGTCGCCCACCCGTTCGACCGACCGCACCGCGTCGGAGCCGTCGAGGCCCCGGAAGGTCGTGATCCCGGCGGCGATCTCGTCCATGAGGGCGTCGGCCTCCGACGGCGGCACGATCCCGTCGCGCTCCCGGCCCTGCAGGTTGAGCCGGACGTAGCCCTGGTTCTCGGCCGGGTGGGCGAAGGCCCGCGTCGTGCCCCAGTCCATGCCCCGCAGCTCGAGCCGGGCGGTGAGGTCGAGGGCCACCTTCTCGGGGAGGGTGTCGGCCACCTTGGCCCGCAGCCCGGTCGGGAGCCGGTCCCGCAGCTTCCAGATGGCGCCGGCGCCACCCGCCCCGCCGGCGTCGGCGTCGGCGTCGGCGTCGGACGACGACGAGACCGGCGCCGGGTCGAGGATGGCCCGCAGCATCTCCGGCAGCAGGTCGGCCCGGCTGGTGTTGACGTCCATGCCGACCGGCGAGATCACCATCACGTCGGCATCGACCGGCAGGGCGTCGACCACCCGTCCGATGGCGGCGTCGACGGCGACGTAGACGTCGTCGAGCGTCGACCCGAGAACCCGCGAGGCGGCGTCGTCGAGATCGTCACCGTCGAGCTGGGACAGGTCCCAGAACTGGTGGCCGGCGACGTGGGCGGCGCAGAACGTCAGCCACGCCAGGGCGTGGTCGTCCTCGGGCAGCAGCAGGCGGGCCGCCTCCGCCACCCGGCCCGGGGCCCCGAGCAGCCGCCGGCGCAGGGCCAGCATCTCGGCCACGGTGTGCTGCCCGAACACCTCGTCGACCGACTCGGGCGGGCCGAAGAGCCGCTCCAGCCGCTCGTGGAGGTTCCCCGGCGCGTCCCACTGCTGGAGGACGACCCGGTCGTGGAGCTGCCACCCGCACACGAGCGCGCCCGGCGGGGGCGACGACGGCGCCCGGCTCTCGTAGGGGTCGACGGCCAGCGTGCGCGCCCCCCGGCGGCCCAGCTCCTCCCACACCGGCGGCGGGGCCGGGAAGTGGGCCATGTAGTGGACCCGCTGCTCCTCCGGGTCCCACTGGAACGGGTAGAAGAGCCCGTGCTCACCCAGCTCCACCCCGCTGTAGAGCGTGTGCTGGGCCCCGGCGGCGAACTGGGTCGCGGGGGCCTCGAGCTCGTGCCAGATCCCGCGGTCCCGCAGACCGGCCAGGACCGGCAGGCGCTCGTCGGCGAGGAGGCGGCTCAGCACCGAGGCGCTGGCGGCGTCGAACTGGAGGATGGCGAGCACGGTGGGGGGACTCCGGGGTCAGGTCGGCGCGGTCAGGTCGGGGGGGACGGTCACGTCCTCGCCGCCGGCGGCCACCGAGGCCCGGGCGGCGTGGAGCGCACCCATGACGGCGACGCCGTCGAGCGCCGTGCCCAGATCGGCCTCGACCGACCCGTCCAGGGCCCGGCCCAGCGCCTCGACCTGGGCGGTGAGCGACAGCACCAGCGGGTGGGGCCCGCGCTGGACGCGCCCGCGGACCGCCCCGACGGGGCCGCCCACGAGGTGGCGGGCGACGACGTGCCCGTCGACGTCGCGCAGGTCGATGCACTCGCGGTGGACGCCGTCGGCCCGGGCGAAGACGCGGACCAGGCCCCGGGTCGTGTGCAGCTCGAGCGCGGCCCGCTCGTGGGTCACCACCGAAGCCGTCACCGAGACCACATCGGCACCCGTCAGCCACCGCGCCTGGTCGACCAGGTGCGGGCCCAGGTCGAGGAGGGCGTCGTCGTGGGCCACGTGGGCCCTCCAGCTCCGCCGGCGGTACGAGATCGCCAGCGTGAGGTCGAGGTCGCCGGTGGGCGGCACGACGTCCCGCACGGCCCGGACGCCGGGATCGAAGCGCCGGTTGAACCCGACCCACGGGGCCGGCTCGAGGGCGGCCAGGGCCCGGGCCCCGCCGAGGCCCTCGGCCGGTGGCTTCTCGACCAGGACGTCCACCCCGGCGGCCACCGCCCGCGCTGCGTCGGCGACGTGCAGGTGCGCCGGCGTGGCCAGGCTCACGGCATCGACGGCGATGGTGTCGAGCAGGGCGGCGGCCGACGGGAAGGCCATCACCCGGCCGGCGCGCAGGTCGCCGTGGGCGGCGACGACCTCGGCCCGGCGGCGATGGTCGGGGTCGGCCACGGCGACGAGCTCGACGCCGACGGCGCGCCGGAGGGCCGGGACGTAGCCGAGGGCGGCCAGCCGGCCGCACCCGATCAGACCGATACGTGCTGCTGCGGTCGTGTTCATCGGTTCGCTCGCTGCGCTCGCTTCACGGAGCTGACGTCGCCTCCTGCGGGGCCCCCAGCGGTGCGGGCCGGCGGGTCCGCACCGTGACCGCGTCGACCGCCGCGGCGGCGACACCGACGGGCAGCGCCGCCACCGACACCAGGTGGTGCAGGCCGTGGAGGCCGACCCCGACGACGGCGCGGGCCACCCCCTGCCGCCGGACCAGCAGCCCGTAGAAGCCGGTGTTGGTGGCCACCAGCCCGCCCAGCGCGCCGGCGGCGAGGACCGGCTCACCGGCCACCGGGGCCACGACGCCGAGGGTGCACAGCACGGCACTGATCCGGTGCCGCCACCCGAGGTTGAGGGCGAACGACGGGCGCCCCGATCGCACCAGCAGGCCGACCCACGGCACGCCCCGGCGGGCGAAGTCGGTCCACAGCATCGAGCGCAGGGTCCAGCGCTTGAGGTGCGTGCCCTGGACGTCGGGGTCGAGCTCGATGCGGGCGCCGGCCGCGATCAGGCGCCGGCCCAGGTCGATGTCCTCGACCGACGGGCGCAGGTAGCGGCCCTCGTCGAACCCGCCCACGGCGAGGAAGGCGGCCCGGCGCACCGCGCCGAGCCCCGTCCAGAACGTCTCGGCCGGGCCGCCGCCCCGCTGGTGGACGTGGTGGTGGAGCAGGTTGCGGAAGGTCGAGACCACGCCGGGGGCCGGCGGGCGGTCGTCGTAGGAGCCGAACACGGCGGTGAGGCCGTCGTCGGCGAAGGCGGCGCGCAGGCGGGTGAAGGCGTCGGGGTGGACCTCGACGTCGGAGTCCACGAACACGACCACGTCGCCGGTGGCCCGCTCCACACCGAGGTTGCGGGCCTCGGTCACCGTCAGCGCCGCCGGACCGTCGACCACGACGACCTGCTCGGGCCCGTCGGCCGCCCGCTCGACGGCGGCGACGCACCGAGGAAGGGTCGCCGGACCGTCCGTTGCGGGGACGACGACCGTCAGGCTGACCACCGCCGGACCCTAACCGTTAGGCCCTCCTACCGGTCCAGAGCCGTCACCCGGCGCCAGGACAGTCGACGGCGACGACGACCCAGTCGTCGGTGCGGGCGAGGACCACCACGCCGGGGTCGGTCGAGCCCTCCAGGGCCACGGCGGTGGGCGTGCCCCGCCGGTCGAACACCACGCCGGGCCGGCCGAGCAACGCCCGCTTGGTCTCCCCCAGCGGCACGTCGAGCATCCAGGTGAGCGACGTGCGCGCCGGGCTGTCCTCGTCGACCGCGACCCGCCGGCAGGCCGTCACCGCGTCGGGGCCGCCGGCGACGGCCAGAGCCAGCTCGACCTCCTCCTCGAAGCGGTCCCGGTCGCCGATCCGCCGCACCTCCCGGCCGAGGTCGTCCGCCCGCGGGACGACGCCGAGGAGGGCGACGAGCAGGACGGCCGCGGCCACCGCCACCCGGGGCCGGCCGGGCCCCACGAGCGCCACCAGCCGGACCCCGCCGATGCCGGCGAGGACGCACAGGAGCGCCGCCGCCGGCAGCAGGAACCGGCCCACGGCGGCGTAGCCCAGCGCCGTCGCCATCCCCACGACCAGGCCGATCCACGCCAGGGCACCGGCGCCGAGCGCCAGCACGACCCGGTCCCGGGCCCGGACGGCGAGGACCACGGCGATCCCGGCCCCCACCCACGTCGGGGCGGCGGCCACGTCGGCCACGCGCACGAGCGAGTCGCCGAAGCGGTCGGGGTCGTCGGCGTAGACCTGGGCCACGCCGGCACCGTGCCAGAGGTCGCCCGAGCCCCAGAGGTCGCCGCCGAACCAGAGCCCGGGGACCGAGCCCAGGGCGGTGGCCACCGCCCACCACGGCACCTCCCGGCGACGGCCCGACCACAGCGCGTAGAGGCCGAGGAAGGGCCAGGCCTCGGGGCGGTCGAGGGCCAGGGCGGTGGCGAGGGCGAGGGCGGGGCCGGGCCGGCCGGCGAGGTGGCGCTCGACGGCCCACACGGCGAGGGCGGCGGTGGCCGGGGCACTGTGGCCCTCCAGCACCAGCCGGAGGTAGCGGGGGTCGCCGTCGGGGGTGAGGACCAGCAGCCCGCCGGCCGCGACACCGGCGAGGGCGCCGGCCTGGCGCGCCGCCAGGCGGTAGCAGCCCACGATCGCCGCCAGCCCGGCGGTGCGGGCCACGACCAGCCACAGCGCCGGCGCCGCGCCGCCGAAGACCGACAGCGCCGTCGTGACCAGCACCGGGAGCGGCTTCCACGACGGCCCGTGGGTGGTGTCCAGCTCCAGCCGGCCCGCCTGGCGGCCCCACACCAGCCAGGCCCAGGGGTCGTAGCCGTTGGTCGCCGGCACCAGCAACGACGCCACCGCCACCGCGACGCACCCCCCGGCCACCACCCACCCCCACCCCGACCCGAACTCGGGGGAGTAGACGCCCAAAACCGGGCGATTACTCCCCCGAGTTCGAGTGGTGGGGTGGGTCAAGGGGCCGGGGCGAGGACGCTGACGGGGCCCGTGACCCGCACCCGCACCTCGTCGCCGGCCCGCCAGCCGGCCGTGCCACCGACCCGGCTCTGCACCACCAGCCCGTCGGCCAGCTCGAGCCGCACCAGCTGGTCGTGGCCGTAGAACGACCGGCCCAGGACGCGGGCGGCCACGCCGGAGTCGAGGTCGACGGCCACGCCCTCGGGCCGGACCACGACCTCGACCGGGCCGGACAGGGCGGGGTCGGCGGGGAACCGGCCCAGCACGCACGTGACCTCGCCGCCGGCAGCGACGCCGGGGACGACATCGGCCGCGCCCAGGAACTCGGCCGACCAGCGCGACGTGGGCCGGGCGTAGACCTCCTCGGGGGGACCGGCCTGCTCGACCCGGCCGGCCCGCATCACCACCAGCCGGTCGGCCATCGACATGGCCTCCTGCTGGTCGTGGGTCACGAGCAGGGCGCTGGCGCCGGCGGCGCGGAGGATCGACGCCACCTCCTCCCGCAGCGAGGTCCGCAGCCCGGCGTCGAGGGCGGCGAAGGGCTCGTCCAGCAGCACGACCTCGGGGTCCATGGCCAGGGCCCGGGCCAGGGCGACCCGCTGGCGCTCGCCGCCCGAGAGCTCGTGGGGGTACGACCGGCCCCGGTGGGCCAGGCCGACCAGCTCCAGGGCGGCGCCGGCCCGGGCCGCGTCGGGCTGGCCGAAGCCGACGTTGCCGTCGACGGTCAGGTGGGGGAAGAGGGCGCCGTCCTGGAAGACCATGCCGACCCGGCGCTTCTCGGGCTCCTCCCACACCCCGGGGCCGGCCACGATCCGCCCGCCCACCTCGACCGAGCCGGCGTCGGGGGCCTCGAAGCCGGCGATCATCCGCAGCAGCGTGGTCTTGCCCGATCCGCTCGGGCCGAGCAGCGCCACCAGCGACCCCGCCTCGACGACCAGGTCGACGTCGTCCACGGCCACGCTGGCCCCGAACGTCTTGCGCACGGCGGTCGCCCGGATCGCAGCCTCGGCGGTCATCGCCGAGGACGGTACTCGTCGGCACGCCCGCCGCTGTCTGTTCGGCGTGCCTACTCCCTACAATCGCCTGCCGTGCTCTCGTCGCTCATCCGCCGCCGCTGGCCCATCCCCGTCTTCGTGGCGGTGGTCGTGGCCGCCATCGTGGTCGGAGCGGTGGCGACGTCGTCGGGGGACGACGGCCCGACCCTGGTCGTCTACAACGGCCGGGCCCACTACGGGAACGAGCAGGTCTTCGAGGACTTCACCGAGGCGACGGGGATCGAGGTCGAGCTGCGCGGCGGCAACGGGCCCGAGCTGTTCGAGCGGCTCCGCCAGGAGGGCGACGACACCCCGGCCGACGTCCTCGTCACCACCGACATGGCCAACCTCTGGCGGGCCAAGGACGCCGGGCTCCTGCAGCCCGCCGACACGCCGACGCTCGAGGAGAACATCCCCGAGGACCTCCACGACGCCGAGGGCTACTGGTGGGCCATCAGCACCCGCCTGCGGGTCCCGGTCGTGAACACCGACGCCATCGACCCGGCCGCCATCACGTCATACGAGGATCTGGGCGACCCGCAGTACGAGGGCCGGACCTGCCTGCGCACCTCGAGCAACGAGTACAACCAGTCGCTGGTCGCCGACATGCTGGCCAAGAGGGGCGAGGCCGCCACCCGCGAGCTGCTCGAGTCGTGGATGGCCAACGACCCCGAGATCATCCCGTCCGACGGCGAGATGCTCGAGGTGATCGCCGCCGGCGACTGCGACCTCGGGCTGTCGAACCACTACTACCTGGGGCGCATCCTCAAGGACGACCCGGACTTCCCGGTCGCCCCCGCCTTCCCCGACCAGGACGGCGCCGGCGCCCACACCAACGTGTCGGGCCTCGGCATCGTCGAGGGCACCGACGACTACGACCTGGCCGTGCGGTTCCTCGAGTTCATGACCTCCGACGCCGCCGAGGACCACGTCGTGGAGGGCAGCGAGTTCGCCGCCAACCCCGACGTCCCGGCGCCGGCGTGGATCGCCGACTGGGCCGACGTCGAGAAGGACCCGATCGTCGCCGACGAGGCCGGCCCGCTCCTCGACGAGGCCGTCGAGCTGATGCTCGAGGTCGGGTGGCGCTAGCCGAGGCGCGGCCCGAGGCGCACCCGCCGGACGACGCGCCCGAGGCGGGGCGGCCGCCGAGCGGGCCGCGGGTCGGCGGGTGGACCGTCGTGGGCGGGCTGCTGGCCCTCCTGGTCGTCGGCCCGCTCGTGGCCCTGCCGGCCAGCTTCGTCGGCCAGGGCGAGGCCTTCGACTCCATCGCCCGCACCCTCCTCCCCGACGCCCTCCGCACCAGCGTGCTGCTGGGCCTCGGCGTCGGCCTGGGGACCCTCGTCGTCGGGGGCGGGCTCGCCGTGCTGGTCTCGTTCTGGGACTTCCCCGGGCGCCGCATCCTCGACTGGGCCCTGGTGCTGCCCATGGCCATGCCCGGCTATGTGCTGACCTTCGTGCTGCTGGCCCAGTACGGCCGGGGCAACGCCCTCCAGTCGAACCTGCTCGGCGACGGCCTCGACATCCCCGGCCTGCGCACCCCCGCCGGGGCCGTCGCCATCCTCACCGCGGTGCTGTACCCCTACGTCTACGTGCTGGGGCGCAGTGCCTTCCTGGGCCAGTCCCGCCAGGCCCTGGAGGCGGCCCGGGGCATGGGCCGCACCTACGGCCAGGCCGTCCGCCAGGTCGCCCTGCCCCTGGCCCGTCCGGCCCTCGCCGCCGGGGCCGCCCTGGCGATCATGGAGGCGCTGGCCGACTTCGGCACCGTCGACCTGCTCGGCGTCCAGGCCCTGCCCAACGCCATCTACCGGGTGTGGAACGGCGCCTTCGACCGGGCCGCCGCCCTGCAGCTGGCCACCGTCCTGGTCGGGCTGGCGCTCACCATGGTGACCATCGAGCGGGTGCTGCGGGGCCGGGCCCGCTACCACCAGGCGCTCGGGCGGGGCGACGCGGTGACGCCGAAGCGGCTGCACGGCTGGCGCGGCGCCGTCGCCAGCGTCCCCGGCTTCGCCCTCCTCGCCGCCGTCTTCGGCCTGCCGGTCGTCCAGCTGGCGGCCTGGTCGGTCGAGACCGTCGGGTCGGGCGACACCACCGGCGACATGTGGGCCGCCACCCGGCACACGCTCCTGCTCGGTGGGGTCACCGTCCTGGTGGCGGTGTCGACGGCGACGCTCGTGGCCTACGGCAAGAGGGGCAGCCGCTCCCGCGTCGGACGGGTCCTGGCCCGCCTGGCGACGGTGGGCTACGCCGTGCCCGGCACGGTGGTGGCGGTGGCCGTGTACGGGCCGCTGGTGTGGTTCGACCGGCGCATGGTCGACGTGGCCGAGTCGTTCGACCGCGACATCGGGCTGATCACGACCGGCACGATCCTCGGCCTGGTCCTGGCCTACACGGTGCGCTTCCACGCCCTCGCCTACTTCTCGGTCGAGGCCCGCATGGGGCGCATCAGCACCGACCTCGACGACGCCGCCCGTGCCCTCGGCGCCGACCGGGCCCGCGTGCTGGCCGACGTCCACCTGCCGCTCCTCAAGCCCGGTCTCCTCACGGCGGCCCTCCTGGTCCTGGTCGAGGTGATGAAGGAGCTGCCCGCCACGGCCCTGCTCCGGCCGCTCGGGCGCGACACCCTGGCCATCACCGTCTACGAGGCCACCAAGGACTCCCGCCTCGACGCCGCCGCCCTGCCCGCCCTGCTCATCGTCGTGGCCGGTCTGGTGCCGGTGATCCTGCTGGTCCGCTCGATGCGGGCCGACGGCTGGGACTCCGCGGCAGAGGGTCTCTAGCGCCGGGGGCGGCTCCCCCGTCACCCGGGACGCTCCCCGCCGGTAGGTTCGGCGGCCATGGGCTTTCCCCCGCCTCCCCCGCCCCCCGGAAGCCCGGGCGGCTACGGACCACCCTCCGGCGCCCCGGGCTACGGCCCGCCCCCCGGTGGGTACGGACCGCCCCCCGGTGGGTACGGACCGCCTCCCGGCTACGGCGGCCCGCCGCCCGGCCCGGCGGCCTCGGGATCCGACGGATCGAGGACCGCGCTCATCGTCCTCATGGCCGCCATCATCGTGGTGGTGCTGCTGGCCGTGGTGGGCGGGCTGGTCCTGCTCAGCCAGAGCGACGGCGGCGACGTGGCCCTCACCGAGACCCAGCTCCAGGACGCCCTCGTCACCGAGGCCGACGTGGGCGACGGCTTCACCATCGATCCCGGCGACGGCGAGGACGAGGACGAGGACTTCGTGCGCGACGACCTCGACGCCAGCGAGGAGTGCCTCGACCTCTACGAGCAGGTCGAGGCGGCCGATGTCGTCGACGTCGAGGCGAACGTCCAGCTCGAGGGGGGCGACGGGTCGCAGGTCGAGCAGACCCTGGAACAGGGGTCCGACATCGGCCTCGACACCGTCCGCGAGTTCGCCGAGACCTGTGGCGAGGTCACCCTCGACGACGGCGAGAATGCTGGCTCCATCAGCTTCGAGGTCGTCGACGACATCGTCGAGGTGGGCGACGAGAGCCTCACCCTCCGGGTCGTGGTCGACTTCGACGAGCCCTTCGACATCACCCTTCCCTCGCTCGGCGTCCTGTGGGAGCGCGACGGCACCCACGCCAGCCTCAACGTCACCGGCCCGATCGACGAGGAGACCTTCGAGACCGGGGACCCCGACGAGGATCTCCTGCGCGACGTCGTCGAGGCCGCCGACACCCGCCTGGCCGAGGTCATCGACGAGGCCTAGACGTCCGGCCCCCCGTTGCGGCGGGGGGCCGGTAGCGTCCCCTCGTGGCTGCCCACGTCGTCGTGCCGGTGAAGGCCTTCCACGCGGCCAAGGGCCGGCTGGCCACCGCCCTCGACCCGGCGGAGCGCGCCGCCCTGGCCCAGTCGATGGCCGAGGGCGTCGTGCGGGCCGCCGACCCGCTGCCCGTCACCGTCGTCTGCGACGACCCGGTCGTGGCCGACTGGGCCCGCGCCCTCGGCGTGGCCGTGGCCTGGACCCCGGGCCTGGGCCTCGACGGCGCCGTCGAGGCCGGCGTGCGCGCCGTCGAGGCGGTCGGCGCCACCCGGGTCGTGGTGGCCCACGCCGACCTCCCCCTCGCCCGTGACCTGGCCGGCCTGGCCCAGCCCGGCGAGCGGGAGCCGACGTCGATCACCCTGGTGCCCGACCGCCACGGCGACGGCACCAACGTCGTCGTCCTCCCCGCCGGCTGCGGGTTCCGCTTCGCCTACGGGTCGGGGTCCTTCGCCCGCCACCGGGCCGAAGGCGCCCGCCTGGGCCTCGCCGTCCACGTCGTCCACGACCCCCATCTCGGCTGGGACGTCGACATCCCGGCCGATCTCGACCTGCCCACCCCCGAGGACCTCGCCCGCGCCGTCGCCGCCGCCCCCTGCCCCGACCGGTGATCGTCGGCTCGCGTGACCTGCCGGTGCCAGAGCGGGCGCTGGCCGTGGGGGCGCACCCCGACGACATCGAGTTCGGCGCCGGGGCCACGCTGGCCCGCTGGGCCGAGGCCGGTTGCGCGGTGTCGCTCCTCGTCTGCACCGACGGGTCCAAGGGCACCTGGGACGTCGACGCCGACACGAACGCCCTGATCGCCACCCGCCAGGGCGAGCAGCGCGACGCGGCGGCGGCCCTGGGCGCCACCGGCGAGGTCGTCTTCCTCGGCCGGGTCGACGGCGACCTGGTGGCCGACCGCCAGGCGATCTCCGACGTCGCCCGCTGGATCCGCCGGCTCCGGCCCGACGTCCTCCTCGGTCACGACCCCTGGCGCCGCCACCGACTCCACCCCGACCACCACGCCGCCGGCCGCATCGTCGTCGACGCCCTCGTCGCCGCCCGCGACCCGCACTTCTTCCGGGACCACGGCGTCGCCCACCACCGGCCCGGCGCCCTCCTGCTGTTCGAGGCCGACGGTCCCGGTCATGCCGAGGTCGCCGCCCTCCGCCACGTCGAGGCCAAGATCGCCGCCCTCGAGGCCCACCGCAGCCAGTACGAGTCGACCATGTTCGTCAGCGCCGACGACGCCGGCGCCGAGGCCGAGCGCTTCCGCCGCCGCATCCGCGACGAGGCCGCCACCGCCGGCCGGGTCGTCGGCCGCCCCGCCGCCGAGCTCTTCGCCTCCCTCCCCACCGACCGCTAGCCCCCCACCCCGAACTGGCGATCAGATTCCCCCGCCCTTCGGGGAATCTGATCGCCAGTTCGCTTAGGTTGCCGGGCCGTGCGTCGCCCCCTCGCCCTGCTCGCCACCGCCCTGCTCCTGCTGGGGGCGTGCTCGTCGGACGACGACCCGGTCGTCGAGGGGACCACGACGACCACGACCGAGGCGGCCACCACCACCGAGGCGGCCGGGACGTGCGACCAGGGGGCGACGACGGACGCGGTCGAGGCCACGCCGGTCGACGGGACGCCGAGCGACCTCGACGTCACCTCGTTCGACGGCACCACCATCCGGGCCCACTGGTTCCCGGTGCCCGACACGATCACGGAGCCGGCCCCGACGATCCTCATGGGCCCCGGCTGGTCGCAGCCGGGCGACACGTCGCAGGAGGGCACCCCCATCCTCGGCGCCCTCGGCATCGGGCCCATGAACGAGCGGGGCTACAACGTCCTCACCTGGGACCCGCGGGGCTTCGGGGCGTCCACCGGGACGGCCACGGTCAACGCCCCCGAGAACGAGGGCCGCGACGTCCAGGTCCTGCTCGACTGGGTCGCCACGCAGGCGGTGGCCCTCACCGACGGGGACGGCGACCCGCGAGTCGGCATGGTCGGCGCCTCCTACGGCGGCGGCATCCAGCTGACCGTGGCCGGGATCGACTGCCGGGTCGACGCCCTCGTCCCCAACATCGCCTGGCACTCGCTCGAGACCAGCCTCTTCGGCCACGAGACGGTGAAGGCGGGCTGGGCCGGCGTGCTGTCGAGCGTCGCCGCCACCGCCAACCTCGACCCCCACATCCCCAGCGCCAACGCCTCCGGGCAGGCGACGGGCACGCTCGGCGACGAGGACCACCAGTGGTTCGTCGACCGGGGCCCCGGCGACCTCGTCGACGAGATCCGCACGCCGACCCTCTTCGTCCACGGCACGGTCGACACCTTGTTCACCCTGCAGGAGGCCATCACCAACTTCGAGATCCTCCAGGCCCACGACGTCCCCGTCTCGATGCTCTGGTACTGCGGTGGCCACGGCGCCTGCCTCACCGAGGCCGGCGACCCGGCCGACATCACCGACGCCTCCTTCGCCTGGCTCGACCGGTACCTGATGGACGCCGACGTCGACACCGGACCGGTCGTCAGCGTGATCGACCAGGACGGCCGGCGCTGGACCGGCGACGACTACCCCGCCGAGCCCGACGGCTCGCTCGGCGCCGGTGCGACGGGCGGCAACCTCCTCCTCACCGCCGAGAGCGCGGCCGGGCCGCTGGTCGACGCCCAGTCGTCCGACCTCCTCACCGGTCTGGTGAGCCCGATCACCCCCGCCCTCGCCGACGAGGCCCTCGAGGTGGCCGTGATCGCCGACGACGAGGCCCTGGTCCTGGGGGCCCCGCACCTGACGATCACCTACTCGGGCACGACGCCCGCCGGCCCCGAGCCCACCCGGGTCTTCGCCCAGCTGGTCGACCAGGAGACGGGGTTCGTCGTCGGGAACCAGATCACGCCCGTCCCGATCGAGCTCGACGGCGAGGAGCACACCCTCGAGATCGACCTCGAGGTCGTCGCCCACCACATGGCGGCGGGCGACGGCCTCACCCTCCAGCTCGTCGCCACCACGCCGGCCTACGCCACCCCCCGCCTGGGCGGCGTCCTCACCACGACCGAGCTGAGCCTCGAGCTCCCCACGACCGAGGCGTTGGCGCTCAGCGAGTAGCCGTCGGGCTCACCACGCAGAACTCGTTGCCGTCGGGG
>DASVEC010000428.1:0-6937 GCA_036380755.1 Iamia sp.
CGCTGCCCGCGCGCATGGGCATGACCGTCGGCCGCGGCGAGGCCTAGCGGTAGCCGGTCGCGTCGGCGGGCCGGCCGGGGTCCTGGACCTCGACCATGTACCGCCAGGCGTCGGGGCGGCTGCCGTCGACATCGGTGAAGCCGTACTCCTGGGCCAGCTGGCCCGACGACAGCGACCCCTGGTTCCAGCGGGCGACATCCGGGTCGGCGGCCAGGGCGGCGACGGCGCGGCCGACGAAGCGGGGCGTCTCGGAGATCCCGAAGTGCTTCGGGTCCGGGTACGGCTCCTGGTGGGGTCGCTCCAGGACGTCCGGCCACGTCTCCTCGGTGACGCCGTAGTGCTCGAGCATCATCTCCGAGCGCAGCCATCCCGGCGTCAGCGCCACCGCGGTGGCGCCGTGGGGGGCGAGCTCGTGGCCCTGGGCCCAGGCCATCCGGAGCACCGACCACTTGGCCAGGTCGTAGAAGACCGAGAGGCGGTAGTTGGCCGCGTTGTACTCGGTGGTCCCGTCGGTCATCTCCACGACCAGACCACCGGGCCGGCGGATGAGCAGCGGCAGGGCGTGGTGGCTCGTCACCAGGTGGGTCTCGATGGCGAGGTGGAGGAGGTGGCGCCCCTTCTCGAGGTCGTGCTCCCACACCGGCGTGTTCCAGTCGACCAGGTCCTCGCCGCCCCAGATGTCGTTGACGAGGACGTCGAGGCGGCCGGACTCGCGATCGATGCGGGCGACCAGATCGGCGACCTGGCCGGACTCGAGATGGTCGACCTGCACAGCCGTGGCGGTGCCGCCGGCCGCCTCGACCAGCTCGGCCGTCTCCTCGATCGTCTCGGACCGGTCGTACTCGGATCGCTGGTCCCTGGTGGTGCGGCCGGTGACCCAGACGTGGGCACCGGCCGCACCCAGCTCGACGGCGATGCCCCGTCCGGCCCCTCGTGTCCCGCCGGCGACCAGTGCGACCTTCCCGTCCAGTGCGCCCATGACGGCTCCTCTCGTTTGTGAACAACTGTTTGTGAACGACTATTCGTTTACACTCTCCGACGATGCCGCGCAAGAGGTCCGTGTCCGACGAGGTGATCCTCGACCATGCGCTGGGCGTGGCCGAGAGCCGGGGGCCGACGGCGCTCACCTTCCAGGCCCTGTCGGCCGAGGTGGGGTTGGCGCCGGCGACGCTCGTCCAGCGCTTCGGCACCAAGGCCGCTCTCCTGCAGGCCGCCCTCCTGCGGGCGTGGGACCTGCTCGACGCGGCCACGGCCGAGGCCGACGAGCTCTCCGGCACCGGGCCCGCCGGCGTGGTCGAGCTGGTGACCCGGCTGAGCGGCCAGTACGACCCGGCGGAGAGAGGAGGCGAGCCGCCAGGCGAGCCGACCCGGCAAGCACGGCCGACCTTCTCCGAGGCGCAGCCGAGGAGAGCGCAAGGGCCACCCCCAGAGGACGCCCGCGACCCCTACGCCGACCAGATCCTGCTGCTGCGCGAGGACCTGCGGGACCCGGTGCTGCGGGCCCGCGGCCAGGCGTGGATCGCCACCCTGGCGGGGGCCATCGAGCGCCGGCTCCCCGGTGCCGCCCCCGGCGTCGGCCGGCTCGTCGTGGCCCAGTGGCAGGGCTCGCTCACCGTGTGGCAGTTCCACCGCGAGGGCGATCTCGACGTCGCCCTCGGCGCCGCCGTCGCCGCCCTCCTCACCGCCCTCGGCTTCCCCGTCAGCCCGCCCCGGCGACGCCGTCGCTAACCGACCGCGAGTCGGGTCGGAAGGGGTCGTTGTCGCGGTTCGGCCGTTGCCGGCCATGTCTACACATACCCCTAGACATCTGGTAGACGCCCGGCGTACCGTGGCCTTCGACGGCCAACTCGGTCGTCGGTCTGGGGCTGGCCATGCCAGCGCCACCCAACCCACGAGAAGGACATCCACATGCATCTCATGCCCCTCCCACCACTGCTGTGGTGGGCCGGAGTCGAAGAGGCCATCGCGCTCGGCGCGACAGCCATCGGCCCGACCGACCACACAGGCACACAGGCGGCTCACCGTCTGCCTGACCCCCCTCGCGGGGCGATGACACTTTGCGCCCCGCTGCGACCAGTCCTTCGAGAGGCAGAGCCGACGAAGGGCCGCACCCCTATTGCGACTTCCTGCGACCGACGCCGGTCACACCTGGCTCGGGTTTCTCCCTCCACTGACCCGAAGTGGTCCCAGGAAGGCAAGTTCGCTGTCCATGCCCGCTGCTGAGCGCGTGCCGCTCGGCTCGAAGAAAGGAGTCGTGAAGAAGAAGCCAACGAGACGAGGTCGTCAGCTCAACCTATGGGTCCACGAGGACGCAGCCCAGCTGCTTCGACAGATGGCAGACATCACCGGTCGAACACAGAGGGAGCTCGTGGAGCAGGCGATCTATGACGCTTGGGATCTCTTCGAAGCCCGGATGGATGGAGCAGAGCTCCTCCTCCGCCATCCCGGACAGGAGCCCGAGTACTCGCGGATCCAGCTCGGAGTGAGGATCCCGAAGAACCGAACCTGAGGCATGGACAGCGGTCCCCACGACGCCAGTCAAGGAGGCCCCGTGCCCACCCCCGAACCTGCCCGACTCGATCCAACGCAGCCGTACCGGCCGCGAGCGAGGGAGCCATTCAATCCAGATCGACATCGAGCGAGGCTCGAGATCATGGTGGTCGTCACGGCCTGTCTGGTGTGGCTGATCTCCACCCTGACGTCGGCCGTACTGATGATCCGGGACCCCACGATCGCGGCCTTCACCGTGATGCTCGTCGATGCCGTGATCACACCCGTGGTGATGGTCGTCCGACGCGTGGTCAAGTAGTCGGCGGCTTCCCCGTCAGCCCGCCCCGGCGACGCCGTCGACGACGAGGTACACCGCCACCGCGGTGATGGCCAGCAGGTAGAGCGACCGGAAGCGCTGCTCGCTCATGCGGTCCAGCACCCGGCTGCCCAGCTCGGTGCCCACCACGACGCCGCCGATGCCGGCGGCCACTGTCGGGAGGTGCCCCGTCGGGGCCAGGCCGGCCGCCCCGAACAGCACCAGCTTGGCCACGTGCCCGGCGACCTGGGTGCCGGCGAAGGTCCCGACGAAGCGCTGCCGGGTGGCGCTGGCCGCCTTGAAGAGGGGGGCGAAGAGCGGCCCGGTCGCCCCCACCAGCGGGTTGAGGGCGCCGGCGACGGCCCCGACGCCGACCCACCCCGCCGGGCTCGGGGCGGGGACCTCGAGCGTCGTCCGCTCGGGCACCCACGTGGCCACCAGCACGGTGACGGCGATGGCGATCTGGAGGACCGCCTCGGGCGCGGCACGGGCGAGGGGGACGGTGAGGGCCCCGGCCGGCAGGAGCAGCAGCGAGGAGCGCCCGACGATGCCCCAGTCGACGTCGTGACGGCGGATCACCGTGCGGGTGCCGTTCGACGCCACCTGGATGGCGGCGTGGAGCGGGATGGCCACGACCGGATCGACCACCAGCAGGAGCAGGGCCAACAGGACGATCCCGCCACCGAAGCCGAGCACGGCGGTCAGGGTCGAGGTGGCCAGGGCGCCCACCGCCACCAGCAGCACCTCCGCACCGTCCACCGCACTTGTCTACTACTTGTATCTAACGTGTGCAACCACCTCGGGTCGGGGGTCGCGGTACGGTGCCGGCATGGTGCGAGGGGATGGCGACCAGCCGGTCGATGCCGACCTGGCCGAGCGGGTCGCCCGGCTCGAGGCGGCGGTGGCCGCAGCCGGCGCATCCCTGGCCGGCACCGGCCCACCCCCTCGCCCGGCGCCGGCGGCTCCACGATCGGGGAAGCCGACGAGCGCGACCAGGAAGGGCGTCCGCACGGGCCTCCAGGTCGGGCTGGCCTCCATCCCCGGGCTCGGTCTCGCCGCCCTGACCGAGAACGCCGTCTTCATGTGGGTGGCGACCTTCGCCCTCACCCCGGTGGTCACCTACGTCCAGAACGAGGTGGAGGACCGCCTCCAGAAGGGCTTCCTCCGCGACTTCGGCCCCGCCGACCCGGCTCCGCCGTCACCGGGCGCGGACCCGGCCCCCTGAGGCCCACGCCGCCCAGGTGTGGTCGAAGGCCCGGCGCCAGCCCTGGTGGGCCGTGCGCAGCGCCGGGCCGGGCCAGCCGGCGGGGAGCAGGCCGGCGGGGAGGAGCGGGTCGGCCTGGAGGTGGCGGAGGACCGCCGCCGACAGCACGAAGGCCTCGGGCAGGGCGGCGCGGTCGCCGCGCTCGAGCGCGGGCCCGGTCCGGGCCAGTGCCGCGCCCAGGCGCTCGGCCCGCGCCGCCCACCCCGCCAGGTCCCACAGCGAGGCGGCGAGGGCGGCGCCGTCACCGGCCGGGGTGGCCGTGAAGCGGTCGCACTGGGCGGCCAGCACCGCCTCGGCCTCGGGGAGGGCGCCCGCCGGGAGGTTGTCGGGGCGCAGCCACACCCCCTCGCGCCGCTCCGCCAGCCGGAGGGCCTCGGCCGCCCGGCGCAGGGCGGCGCGCTCGGCCGCCGGCCGGGCCTCGACCACCACCACGGCCATGGCCCAGCCGTCGGCGGGAGTCCAGGGCCGGGTGGCCGCATCGGCGCTCAGGTCCTGGCGGGCCGAGCGATCGAGGAGGGCGCCGGTCAGGGCGTAGCCGCCGTCGGTCGCCTCCAGCTCGCCGGCCGCCACCATCCTGCTGATGGCCACCCGGGCGGTGCCGTCGCTGATGCCGAACAGGGCGCAGGCGCCGACCAGCTGCCGGGTGGGGAGCCGGGGTGGACGGACGCCGAGCAGGGTCGAGGCCACGACCGAGCGGGCCGTCAGCGCCCGCTCCTCGGTGGGCCGCCAGGGATCGCCTTCGCTCACGCCGGCCCGTCCAGGGCCCGGCCCAGGTCGTCGATCAGGCGTGTTGCTCCAGCCCGGGTCGAGATGATCACCGCCGTCTCGCCCACACCGGTCACGGCCACGGTGACGGCCCGCTTGGGGCAGACGTCGAGGCAGCTCACCGTGGCGACGCGCACGGCCTTGCGGGGCAGCGCCGCCTTGGCCCGCGCCCTCAGCGTCTTGCGGACCTGCTTGGGCCCGAACCCCCGCACCCCGTCGCACTCCCGGCACACCAGCACCAACGACGAGCGCCAGGGCCGGCGAACGGGGCGGGGCACGTCCTCGTGGGTCATGGTCGGACCAGCATACGGGCATCGCCCGCCCGGACATTACGGGGTGGCCACGACCGATCCTGATCTGTAACATGACGTCGTGGCCATCACCACCGCCCCTCCCCGGACCATGGTCCCGCCGTCGGACCTGTTGCCCGACGTCCTCCCGACCGACCGGCTCGGCGTCACCGGCAAGGCCATCCCCGAGATCCGGGCCGAGCTGCGGCGCATCCCCGTGGCCCGCAACGTGCTCGCCATCGGGAGCGTCTACGCCCAGTCGGTGGGTCTGATCGCCCTCGCCGCCTGGATCGGCCACCCGGTCGCCTACGTCGTGGCCTTCGTGTGGATGGGTCGCACCCACGCCGCCTTCGCCGCCCTGTCCCACGAGGCCGCCCACCGGCTGCTGTTCCCGAACAAGCGGGTCAACGACTGGGTCGGTCGCTGGGTCGTGGGCTACCCCGGCTTCGTCTCCACCGACCTCTACCGGCGGGGCCACATGGCCCACCACAAGGAGGAGTTCGGTCCCTACGAGCCCGACATGAACCTCTACGTCGGCTACCCCGTCAGCCGGGCGTCGATGCGCCGCAAGCTCACCCGCGACGCCCTCGGCAAGAGCGGGTGGAAGAACCTGCGGTCGCTCGTCCGCGGCGCCCGGATGAAGGGCTTCGGGAAGCACGCCCGTCGCATCCTGTACTTCCAGGCCGCCTTCCTGCTGGTCGCCACGCTGTTCGGGCGGCCCGAGCTCTTCCTCCTGTGGTTCGTGCCCTGGATGACCGAGTGGCGGGTCATCAACCGGCTCCGGGCCATCGCCGAGCACGGCGGCATGGAGCACTCGAAGGACCGGCGCCGCACCACCCACTCGGTGCGCCAGCACGCTCTCGCCCGCTTCTTCCTCGTCCCGTACAACATCGGCTGGCACCTCGCCCACCACGTCGACATGGGCGTGCCGTGGCGCAACCTGCCCCAGATGCACCGCGAGCTGCGCGCCAGCGGCTGGGTCCCCGACGGCCTCGAGCACCGCAGCTACCCCGCCCTCTGGCGCGCCCTCGCCGCCGGTGAGGAGAAGGTCCGCCCCGTCTGAGGGTCAGCGCCCACCCAGCTGGCACGAGCCGGTGGCGGGCGCGGCGATCGTGCACGATCCCTTCTCGCCGCTCGCGGCGGGGGCCGGTCCGGTCAGGGCGAAGATGCCGAACACGACGATGAGCACCAGGGCGAGCCCGAAGGCGAGCATCTGGACGGCGGCGAGCGTCCGAATCGGCTGCGAGTACACATCGAGGTCCTGGGTGTGCTGGCCCAGCTGGCCGGCGATGGCGAGGAGCGTGAGGACGCCTGCCACCACGGCGCCGGCCAGGAGGAGCCACGAGGCGTAGAGCCACGGTCGGTCCGACGCGACGGCGTCCTTGGTGACGTCCTTCGAGAAGGCGATGGTGAAGGTCAGGATCGCCGTCGACAGGGTCAGCACCTGCTTGACGGCGTCGCCCGCCTGCGTGACGGCCAGCTTCCTGCGCTCGTTGGGGATGACGTCGGTCATGAGAGCCTCAGCAGAACGGCCAGAGGGGGCAGATCCCCTTGAGGGCGACGATGACGTCCTTGTCCCCGTAGGGCCCGGTCGGCCTTCGGTCCGCCAGCGCCGCGGCGAGCTTCGTGGCGCCGCGCCGCGCCTCGGCGGTCTCGACCGCCACCTGCAAGACGGCCTTGTCCTCCTCGCTCGGCTCGTCGCCGCCCGCGACTGCGGGGACGGGCAGTGCCGTCGCCCCGGCCGCTCGTGCGGCGACCGTTTCCAAGGCGCCGTCGCTGAGCTGGACACCGAGCTCGTCGAGCGTGGCGACG
>DASVEC010000429.1:0-7816 GCA_036380755.1 Iamia sp.
GGGATCAGCTCGAGGTAGCGGTCCTTGACGACGGGGGAGAAGACGGCGGCGCTGGACGAGATCACGAACAGCGACGAGAGGTCGTAGCGCTCGGGGTCCTCCTCGAGCGCCTCGATCATCGGGCGGGCCATGGCGTCGCCGGTGATCATCACGGTGGTGACCTTCTCGCGGGCGATCGTCTCCCACACGCCGTGGGGGGTGAAGCGGGGGACGAAGACGACGGTCCCGCCCTCGAACCAGAAGCGGAGGGTCGACCACTGGGCGGCGCCGTGCATCAGCGGCGGGGCCGAGAGGGTGACCATCGGGTTCTCGGTGGCCGCCGCCTTCTCGGCCAGCTGGGTGTCGCTGGCGACCCGCTCCTGCGTGTAGGCGTCGATCCCACCGCCCAGGGCGTAGAAGACGTCCTCGTGCCGCCAGACCACGCCCTTGGGCATGCCGGTGGTCCCGCCGGTGTAGATGACGTAGTGGTCGTCGGCGGAGCGCGGCCCGAAGTCCCGCTCGGGGGAGCCCGAGGCCAGGGCGTCGGCGAACGGGACGGACCCGAGCGCCTCGAGCGCGAGCCGCACGCCGGGGTCCTCGGCGGCCGCGGCCGACTCCTCGTCGGGCGGTCCGGGCATGGCCACGAAGTGCCGCAGGTGCCCGATCTTGGGCGCCACCACGGCGACCCGGGGGGCGTAGGCCACGTCGTGGACCAGCGCCACCAGGTCGGCGTTGTCGAAGAGGTAGGCCAGCTCGTCCTCGACGTACCGGAAGTTGATGTTGACCGGCACGGCCCGCAGCTTGAAGGCGGCCATCATCGCCACCATCCACTCCGTCGAGTTCTGGCCGTGGATCCCGACGTGGTCGCCGAGGCCGACACCGTGGTCGGCGAGGTGGTGGGCGAGGCGGTTGGACCGCTCCTCGACGTCGGCGTAGGTGAGACGGTCGTCGCCCACGATCAGGGCGGTGCGGTCGCCCACGACGTCGACGGTGCGCTCGAAGAGGTCAGCGATGTTGAACGCCATCCCCGAGTTCTACCAGAGGAACTAGAACACGTTCTCGTTTTCGGGGTGGAGTAGCGTCGGGCCGGATGGCG
The DNA here is from genome assembly GCA_036380755.1 of Iamia sp. GTDB lineage: Bacteria > Actinomycetota > Acidimicrobiia > Acidimicrobiales > Iamiaceae > Iamia. Next base: position 1,076 of record DASVEC010000429.1, read on the forward strand.
CGCTGCATGCTCTGCTCCTCGCCCGTGCCGGACACGGACGTGGTCTGCCCGCACTGCGGTGGGGCGGTCGAGGAGGCCCCGGCCGACGCGACCCACGTCCAGGGCATCGATCTGACCAAGGCGGCGGAGCCGGCCCCGCCCGAGTCGAGCTGGCCGGGCGAGATGCCGCCCGGACCGCCGCCCGAGACCTGGGGCGGCGGGACGTACCCCGGCTTCACCTACGGCCCCCCGCCCGCCCCCGGCTACGGCCCCCCGCCCGGCTACGGCCCTCCGCCGGGGTACGGCCCGTCCCCGGCGTACGGCGGGTACGGGGGCGCCCCGGTCTGGGGTGGCTACACCCCACCGGTGCAGTGGGAGGGCCTGGCCATCGGGTCGTTCGCGACCTCGCTGGTCGGGCTGGTGACCGCCAGCGCGTGCCTGTTCCCGATCCTCGCCTGCCCCGTCGGCGCGGTGCTGGGCCACGTCGCCCTGCGCCGCATCGCCGAGAACGGCAAGCAGGGCCGGGGCCTGGCGCTCGCCGGGATCATCATCGGCTGGATCGCGACCGCCCTGCTGGTGCTGGGCACGGCGATCCTCATCGCCGTCGCCGTGGCTTCTGCCTAGGACGCCTTCTTCGTCCGCTTGGCCTTCTTGGGCCCGAGCCCGGCGGCGTCGACCAGCTCGGCCAGGGCCGGCTCGACGGCCTCGGCCATCACCCACACGTCGGGCACCAGCTCCTTGTCGACCATGAAGCCGACGTCGACCGAGTCCATGTAGCTCATGACCGTGACGTTGAGCCCGCAGCCCTCCATCACCGGGCCCATGGGGTAGGCGGCGACGGCCTGGGCCCCGGCGAAGTAGAGCGGGAAGGGCGGGCCGGGCACGTTCGACACGATCAGGTTGTGCACGGGCCGGTGGGCGTTGGCCAGGTTCATGCCCGAGTAGAGGCGCGACGCCAGGTTGAACACGTTGGGCCCGGCGAACTCGGCCCAGTCCTGGAGCATGGTGGCGCCGACGGCGTTGTGCTCCTCCTTGGCGCCCCGGGTCGTGGTGCGGATCGCCTCGAGCCGCTCGATGGGGTCGTCGAGCTGGATCGCCAGCGAGGTGAACAGGGCCGAGACCTTGTTGGACCCCGGCGTGTCGTCCTCGGTGCGGACCGACACGGGGCAGACGGCCACGAGCGGCTCGTCGGGGCGGGCGTCGTGCTCCTCGAGGTAGCGGCGGAGCGTGCCGGCGCACAGGGCCAGGACCACGTCGTTGACCGTGCAGCCGAGGGCGGTCTTGAGCTCCTTGACCGTGGCGAGGGGGACCCGGGCGAACCCGACGTCGCGGCGGCCCGACGTGGGCCCGTTCCACGGGACCCGGGGCGCGGTGAGCGGCGCCGCCCCGACGAGGCCCTCCGGGTCACGCCGGGCCTTGACGACGCGGGACACGCTGCGGGCCGTCTCATTGAGCAGCCCGCCCAGCCCCATCGTGCGCCGGACCTTGGAGGTGATGGCGTGACCGATGAGCTCGACGTCGCTGGGCACGCGCTCGGACGGGAGCTCGGGCGGCGGGCCCGTCACCACCGCGTCGGCGGGGTCGAGGTCGAAGAGGTGGACCATCAGCTCGGCGCCGCTGGCGCCGTCGATGGCGCAGTGGTGGACCTTGGACACGACGGCGATGCGGTCCTGCTTGAGCCCCTCGACGACCCACATCTCCCACAGCGGCCGCGAGCGGTCGAGGGGCACGCTGGCGATCTGGGCCGCCATCTCGCCCAGCTCCCGGCGGCCACCGGGCGCCGGCGCCCCGATCCGGCGGATGTGGTAGTCGATGTCGAACTCCGGGTCCTCGACCCACACCGGGTGGTGCAGGTTGAGGGGCACCGACACCAGCCGGCGCCGGAACGGCGGGATGCGGTCGGTCCGGGAGGCGATGAAGTCCTTGATCGCCTGGAAGGAGTAGCCCCCGGGCATCGTCGACGGGTCGAGCACCATCGTCATGGCCACGTGCATGTGATGGGTCGGGGTCTCGAGGTAGAGGAAGGCGGCGTCGAGCCCGGTGAGTCGCTCCATCAGATGCCCCCGAAAGTTAGAACGTGTTCTAATCTCATTCCGTGGACTTCGACGATACCCCGCGCGAAGCCTCCTTTCGCTCGGAGGCCCGGGCCTGGCTCGATGCCCACGCCCCGGCCAAGGGCAGCCCGGAGGACTTCTCCGGCGGCTACCTCGACGGCGCCGCCGACGCCAGCGCCCACATCGCCCGGGCCACGGAGTGGCAGCGTCTCCTCTTCGACCACGGCTGGGCCGGCATCACCTGGCCCGAGGCCTACGGCGGGCGGGGCCAGGGCGCCCTCGAGTCGTCGATCTGGAACCAGGAGATGGCCCGCTACGGCGTCACCGTCGGGCCCTTCGCCGTGGGCATCGGCATGGCCGGTCCCACCATCCTCCGCCACGGCACCGCGGCCCAGAGGGAGCGCTTCCTCCGCCCGATGCTCCGGGGCGACGAGATGTGGTGCCAGCTCTTCAGCGAGCCCGAGGCCGGCAGCGACCTGGCCGCCCTCCGGACCCGCGCCATCCGCGACGGTGACGAGTGGGTGGTCGACGGCCAGAAGGTGTGGACGTCGTCGGCCGACCACGCCGACTGGGGCATCCTCCTCGTCCGGACCGACCCCGACGCCACCAAGCGCAAGGGCATCACCTACTTCCTGGTCGACATGCGCACGCCGGGCATCGAGGTCCGGCCGCTGCGGCAGATGACCGGGTCGAGCCACTTCAGCGAGGTCTTCCTCGACGGGGTGCGGATCCCCCACGACAACGTGCTGGGCGACGTCCACGGCGGCTGGGCGGTGACGGCGACGACCCTGGCCAACGAACGGGGCCTGATCGCCGGGGGCAACAAGGCCTCCGACGCCGCCGCCCTGTGCGGGCTGGCCACCGAGCTGGGCCGGGGCGACGACCCGGTGCTGCGTCAGAAGCTGGTCGACTGCTGGATCCGGCAGCGGATCCAGCAGTACCACGGCTACCGGCTGCAGACGGCGCTGAGCCAGGGGCGTCAGCCCGGGCCCGAGACGTCGATCATGAAGCTGTTCGCGGCCGAGTACCTCCGCCGGCTGGGCGCGGCGGCGCTGGAGCTCCTCGGCGCCGACGGCATGCGGACCGGCGGGGGCGCCGCTGACGGCGCCTGGCAGGCCCGCTTCCTGCACGCCCCGGCCATCGGGATCGCCGGCGGCTCGAACGAGGTGCAGCGGAACATCATCGGCGAGCGGGTGCTCGGCCTGCCGCGCGAGGCGGCGGTCGATGACGTCCCCTTCCGCGACCTGGTCAGCGCCCGGAAGTAGCGTCGAGCGATGGCGCCGCCCACGGCCACCGACACCAGTGCCCTCACCGTCGCCCAGGCGGCGCGCCGCGAGCGCGTCATCCGGGCGGCCCTCGAGCTCGCCGCCGAGGGGGGCTACGACGCCGTCCAGATGCGGGACGTGGCCGCCCGGTCCGAGGTCGCCCTGGGCACGATCTACCGCTACTTCTCGTCCAAGGACCACCTGCTGGCGGCCTCGCTGGTGACGTGGACCAACGACCTCGAGCGCCGCATCGCCCGCCGCCCCCCCAAGGGCGGCTCTCCGGCCGACCGCGTCGGCGACGTGCTGCGCCGGGCCACCGAGGCCATGGAGCGCCAGCCCAAGCTCACCGAGGCCGTGATCCTCGCCATCTCCTCGCCGGACCAGGGCGCGGCCTCGTGCCAGGGCGAGGTGGCCGGCGCCTTCGCCCGGGTCATGGACAAGGCCATGCCCGACGACCTCGACCCCGAGGTGCGGGCCGACGTGGCCCGGGTCCTCAACTTCGTCTGGTACGGCGCCCTGCTGGGCTGGGTCAACGGCTGGTCCGGCACCACCGACGTGAGCGCCGAGATCACCAACGCCAGCCGGCTCCTGCTCGACCAGTTCGGGTAGGGTCGCCGTCGTCCGGCGGGACACCCCGCCGGCGGCGGAACAAGGGGAACACCATGGTGAAGGCACCGGGCGCACTGCGCCTCCTCGTCGGCGTGTCGATCGTCGTGGCCGGGCTGGGGCTGGCGCCCCCGCCGGCGGCGGCCGCGCCGGCGCTCACGGTCACACCGGCCACCGGCCTGCTCGACCAGCAGGTCGTCACCGTCACCGGCAGCGGCTTCACCGAGGGTGAGCAGCTCGTCGTGGCCCAGTGCGCCGGCGCCCTGCCCGACGGCTGCGAGCTCGACCCGCCGGTGAACACCACCGCCGCCGTCGCCGAGGCCAACCCCGACGGGGCGGTGGAGGTGACGCTGCGGTTGGCGCGCGTCCTCGAGCTCGAGAGCGGCGACGTGTCGTGCGCCGACGGCGACTGCTCGATCGTGGCCGTCACCCGGGACGACCCCACCGAGCGGGCTCGCACCGCCATCGACTTCGAGGCGACCGGCACCGCTCCGCCCGACCTGACGGCCACCCTGGCCGTCAGCACCTCCGACATGCGAGCCGATGGCGGCCGCGGGACCCTGACCGGGTCGGGCTACCTGCCCTGGTTCCGCATCGTCCAGCTCGCCTTCGGCGTGCCCGTGCCCGTCAGCATCGCCGACGCCGTCGGGCCCGACGCCCCCGGTGCCTACCTGGCTCTCTGCGACGAGCCCCCCGGCGGCTGGACGGGCTGTCGCCGGTTCGTCTCGCCGGCGATCCCCGCCGGGAGCTCGGGGCAGGCCTTCAAGTTCCACCAGTGGGTCTCGATCGCGGCGGGCGGCACCGTCGTCGCCCGGACCCGTGAGCTCCCGCGCATGTGGATCACCGACCAGGGCCGGGTCGACTGCGCCGTGACCGACTGCCGCCTCGCCCTCGAGCAGGACCTGGCCCCGCTCTCGAACGCGGTCGTGGTCCCGTGGGCCCCCGAGTGGTCGCCGTGGCCGTCGGCCAGCGCCTTCGTCGCCGCCGTCTACCCGGCCCTGCTGGGCCGGCCGGCGACGGCCTCGGAGCGGGCCGCCGCCATCGCCGACCTCACGGACCGGTCGACCACCGGCTTCACCCTGTTGCGCCAGCTGGCGGGGCGGAGCGACGGCCGCCGGTTGGCCGAGCTCGCCCGCCTCTACCAGGCCGCCCTGGCCCGGCGGCCCGACGCCACCGGGCTGACGTACTGGGCCGACGAGCTGCGCCGCGCCGGGTCGATCTCCGGCATCGCCGCCGCCTTCGGGCGGTCGCCCGAGTTCCGGCAGGCCTTCGGGCCCTCGGTCAGCGACACCGAGGCCGTCTCCCGCGCCTACCTCCGGACCCTCGACCGGGCCCCGTCGATCGGCGAGCGCGACTACTGGGTCGGGCGGCTGCAGGCCGGGCTGGCCCGCAGCCACATGATCCACCTCTTCTCCCGTGTACCCGAGTTCGTCGCCCGCGAGGGGGGCCGGTCCGAGGTCTCGGCGGTCACCGTCGCTCTCCTCCGCCGGGGCCCGACCCTGAACGAGTGGCTCCAGGCCGGGCCCAACGGCAACCTCCACGACCGCAGGACGTTCTCCGAGCGGGCCGACGACGGCGTCTTGACCGTGCTCTCGTCGAACCAGCTCCACGCCGAGCTGGCCTGACCCCTTCACCCGAGCGGCGGGTCGGTCTAAGGTGCCGGTGGCGGCATTGGCTAGCAACGGGGGCACGCCATGAACAAGGTCCGGGGCGCGGCGCGCCTGCTCGTCATCGTCTCGATCGCGGTGTCGGGGATCGGGCTGGCGGCGGCGCCGGCCACGGCGGCGGAGCCGACGCTCACGGTCACCCCGACGACGAACCTGCTCGACCATCACCCGGTGCGGGTCACGGGCACCGGCTTCGTGCCCGGCGCGACCTACGTGATCGTCGACTGCACCGCCGACGCCTGCGTCGACGACGACGCCTACTGGCTGACCATGGGTGCCCTGCAGACTCCGGTCACCCCGTACTTCGACCGGCGGCGCACGGTCGTCGCCGCCCCCGACGGCACGATCTCCACCAGCCTGCGGATGTCGCGCACGATCTACGTCGGCGACGAGGTCTACGAGGATCCGAGCCCCGACCTGCGGGACTGCTCCGCCGAGCCCTGCACCCTGGCCGTGGTGGCATTGGCCGACGTCGCCGACCGGCTGGTCGAGGTGCCGGTGTCGTTCCAGGCCACCGGCACCTACACCTGGACCCCTGGCACGCTCACGGTCGACGCGCCGGCCCGCCTGCCCGACCAGGGGACGGTGCCCGTGTCCGGCACCGGGTGGGACCCGGGCTCCTACGAGACGGCCTGGTGGGGCGACAAGCTCTACGGCGTCAAGGTCGAGATGTGCGCCACGGGGCCCGGCGCCCCGGTGAACCGCTGCCAGCTCCAGGCCTTCCCGTACCCCGCCGTCGACCACGACGGTGTGGTGGGCGCCGACGTGAGGGTCGACCGCTTCCTCGATCTGACCGGGGGTCTGTGGGACTGCGCGGCGAAGCCCTGCGCCCTGCGGATCGGCCAGGGGAGCCGTCTCAGCCCCGAGGTGCCGGTCACCTTCGGCGCCGAGTGGTCGCCCTTCGCCAGCGCCGGCCAGATGGTCGATCGCCTCTCGATCGCGGTCACCGGCGCCGTGCTGCCCGCCGCCGAGCGCAACCCGCTGGTCAGCGGGCTGGCCGGTGGCACCCTGGCCGCGAGCTCGGTCCTGCGGACGCTCGTCGAGCGCCCGGGGGCGCCGTCGGAGGTGGCCACGCTCTACGCCTCGATCCTCCAGCGCCGGCCCGACACGGCCGGGCTCGCCTTCTGGGTGGCCCGGCGGCGGGCCGGCACCACCGCGGCCCGGATCGCC
>DASVEC010000430.1:0-7882 GCA_036380755.1 Iamia sp.
GATGCCGTGATCGCCCACGAGGAAGTAGACGGCGAAGCAGACCGCGGCGCCGAACCCGGCCACCAGCCCGAGCCCGTCGAAGGCGATGCCGTCCCACACCCGGGCGACCACCGCCAGCCCCACCAGCGACAGCCCGAGCGCGGGCCAGATCCGCGCGCTCACCGGCTCCCGGGCCACGAACCGGGCCCACAGGGCGACGAGCACCGGCGCCGTGTACTCGACCAGCAGGGCGATCCCGATCGGCAGGCGGTCGAGGGCGACGAAGTACGTCCACTGCAGGAGGGCCACGCCGACCACGCCCATCACCAGCAGCCAGCCGATCATCCGTCCCCGCGGCGGGCGCAGCGCGTCGCGGTCCCAGAGCAGCGCCCACAGGGCGAAGATCGGGACCGATCCGGTGGCCCGGAGGGTGGTCAGCGTCTGGGGGTCGACCCCGCCCCGGATCGTCGCCCGGGACACGCCGGCGTTGATGATGAAGAGCACGGCGCCGCTGAGGACGAGGGCGTACCCCACCGCCGGCCGTGCCGCCGGAGCGCTGGCGTCCGGTGCCGTGCTCACAGCGGCCGAACCTAGCGACGGGCCTCGCCTTGACCCGAAGCCCGTGCGGTGTGGCACCATGCGCCATCGTTTCGAGGGGCGATGGGGGATCATCGATGAAGCGGATGCGCCTGCGGTACGCGGGTACCTGCCAGGCCTGCGCGGCCGCGCTCGAGGCCGGGACCACGGCGTGGTGGGACGCCACGGCCAAGCAGGTCACCTGCGTCGGCTGCGAGGCCTCGGCGCCCGAGCCGGTGCCGGTGCCGATCGACCGGGGCGTGGCCGGGGCGTCGGCGCGGCGGACGGGGCAGCGGCGTTCGGTCCGGCGGGAGGAGCGGGTGCGCGCCCGCCACCCCCGGCTCGGTGGCCTCCTGCTGGCGGTGTCGGACGACCCGCAGACGACGAGGGCCTGGGCCACGGGCGCGGTCGGGGAGGAGAAGGTCGGGGCCGCGCTCGAGGCGGCGGCGGCGCAGGGCGTCGAGGTGCTCCACGACCGGCGGATGCCGCGCTCGCGGGCGAACATCGATCACCTCGTCGTCGCCCCCAGCGGGATCTGGGTGATCGACGCCAAGCGCTACGTCGGCAAGCTGGAGCGGCGCGACGTCGGAGGCTGGTTCCGCACCGATGTCCGCCTCTACGTCGACGGGCGCGACCGGACCAAGATCGTCGACGGCGTGGCCAAGCAGGTCGCCGCGGTCGAGCACGCGCTGGCCGGCGGACCGTGGGACGGCGCGCCCGTCCACGGGGCGCTGTGCTTCGTGGACACCCACGTCGGTTGGTTCGCCAAGCCCTTCCGGATCCGGGGGGTGCTGGTGTCGTGGCCGCGGGAGCTGGTCGCCACCATGGCGGCGACGACCGCGCTCGACACCACCGTGCGCGCCGAGCTGCTCCACCACCTGGCGAGGGCGTTCCCCCCGGCCTAGGGAACGCCGCTACGACAGGGCGTCGGCGTAGCTCGATGCGCAGGTGCGAGCGGGATCGGTCTCCCGCAGCGGGGTCGACCCCGAGCAGCCGGCGGGGATGACGGGGACGATGAGCGACGAGCCCTCCGCGCCGCGGTGGACGCGGATCGTGCCCAGGCCCGGGAGCGGCAGCGAGAGGAGCCCACCGCTGGCGATGGGGAGGACGTCGAGCCGGAGACGGTGACCGGCGGCGAAGATGTTCGACGTCGGGATGATCTCGATCTCGTAGGTCACCTTCTGGCCGCCGGGCACCGGCGACGACGTGGAGAGGGGGTGGAAGGGCCGCACCCGCAACCCGCCGGACGTCAGCGAGCGGGCCGGGTCGACCGCCCGGAGCGTCGCCTTCAGGTAGCCGTCGCTGATGATCTCGCTGCGGCCGTCGGGGTGGACGTCGGTGAGCCGCACCGACCAGTCGAGGTCGGCCGCGTACGTCGAGGCGACGAGCCGCAGGGTGATCGGCCCGGTGACCTCCATGTCCTCGGCGAGCGAGGGCGTCGTGTAGGTCAGCCCCAGCGCCTCGTGGGCCCGGATGTCGCCGGGGAGGAGATCACCCAGCAGCCAGTTGGTGGTGCGGGTGTCGACGCGGAGGTCGGGTGAGGTCAGCAGGGGAGCGACGTCCGAGCCGGTCGCCGGGACCCCGGAGACCAGCCCGCCGTCGTTGAGCGACGTCGCCCCGCCCGGACCGGCGGCGAGGTGCAGCTCGGTCCAGTCGGTCGACGGCAGCGGCCAGGCGCCCTCGCCCCGCACGTAGGTCTCACCCGCCCGCCACGAGTCGGTGCTGCCGGTGTTGGTGAGGAGGAGGACCTCGGGGTCGTCCGGCACGGCCTCGCCGAAGACCTCGCGCTGGAGGAAGCGGTCGATCGCCCCACGGACGAGGAGCGCATGGCGCGCCGGGTTGGCGGCGATGAGGGCCTCGGTGCTGTGCCCGAAGCCGAGGACGAGACGGGCGTCGGGCGTGCGGAGGTAGGCCTCGTAGGGGCTGACGATGTCGTAGGCGTCGCTGGTGTAGAGCACCGGCGCGGTCACGTCCTCGAGGGAGTCGAGCGCCGAGCGCTCCTGCCACCAGGCGGTGTTGCGGGCCTCGGTCTTGGTCCTCAGCACGGCGTCGGCGAGGGCCAGCTGCTGGCTGACCGGGTCCGGGTTCAGCGCCATCCCGTGGGCCAGGCGCTGGGGGAGGCCGAAGGCGTAGCCGGCCTCGGTCCGGGCCATGTAGATCTCGGGCAGGGTGTTGTAGACGCCGCCCCGCCGGAAGCAGCGGTACATGTCGGCGCAGCTGCTGTAGATCACACCGGCCACCACGGCCGGGTGCGACAGGCCGTGGTGGGCGGCGAAGCCGGTGCCCGACTGGCCGGTGAGGACGACCCGCCCGTCGCTCCACGGCTGCGCCGCGGCCCAGCTGATGACCTCGTCGACGTCGGCCTGGGTGCGGGGACCGGTGAGGTCGAAGAGGCCCTCGCTCGAGCCGGAGCCGCGGTAGCTGACGTGGACGAGGGTGAACCGCTCGACGAGCGACTGGTCGACGTAGGCCGACGTACCGTCGCTCGGGAGCGTCGTCGGGCACGTGTTCGACGGGACGTTGTAGGACTCGAACTCGAGCAGCACCGGCTTGGGGGTGTCGGGCGCCAGCCGGCTGACCCACGTGTGGAGCCGGACGTCGTCGGACATCGTCACCGTCGTGTCGTCGCACAGCCGGGTGCCGGGCGGGTCGTCGGCCGCGACGGGCGGGCCGGGCACGGCGGCGATCACGAGCAGGAGGACGGCTACGGCAAGGAGGCGACGACGCATGGGGATGTCCTCGGAGGGTGAGGGGTTGTGAACGATCGTGTGACAAGGTACACATTCGCACATGACGTGTCACCGGTCACCCAAGAAGATCCTCGCCATCGGCCTCACCGTGGTCGCCCTCCTGGCCGTCACCGCCCTGCGACCGGGGGCGGCGGGAGCGGCCACGGTGATCGAGTCGACCTACGCCGCCCCCGGGACGTGGGCCACCACCCACGAGGTCATCGCCGGTGGTGCCTACGAGGTCTTCCGCCCGACGAACCTGGGCGCGGGCGGCGTGCGCCACCCCATCGTCACGTGGGGCAACGGGTCGAACGCGGTGCCCGCCCAGTACGCCGGGCTCCTGACGCACCTGGCGTCGTGGGGCTACGTGGTGATCGCCTCGACCAGCACGGCCACCGGCACCGGGACCGAGATCCTGGCGGGGGCGCAGCTCCTCGTCGCCGCCGACACCACGGCGGGCAGCCCGTACGAGGGCACGCTCGACACCGCCCACGTCGCCGCCGTCGGGCACTCGCAGGGAGCGGGCGGCTCGGTGCGCGCGACCCAGCACTCGGGGGGCCTGATCACCACGACCGTGCCGATCAACCTGCCCAACCGGATCTGGGTGAGCCCGGGCGACGAGTACGAGCCGTCGCAGCTCACCGACCCGGTGCTGTTCCTCACCGGTGGCCTCGACCTGCTGATCGCCGGGCCGCTGACGATGAACGGCTTCTACGCCGAGGTCCCGGGGCCGGCCGCCAAGGGCGCCGTCCGCTTCGCCGGGCACAACGAGGTCCAGGGCGACGGCGGTCGCTTCCGCGGCTACCTCACCGCCTGGCTCCGCTACCAGCTCAGCGGGGACGCCACCGCCCGGGCCGCCTTCGTCGGCTCACCGCCGGAGATGAACACCAACACCGGCTGGGCCTGGCAGGCCCAGAAGAACCTGCCCTGACCGATCTCAGTCGCAGGTGCCGCAGACACCGGAGGTGAGGAGCTGCATCTGGCACGTCGGGCAGGCCGGCCGGGCGGGGATGACCTTGCTGGCCCGGAGGGCGGCGCGCTGGCGGCGCTCGTGCTCGACGGGCGTGAGGGCCGGGCGGGCGCCATCGGGCACCGTGGCGCCGTGGGCCCGGTAGCACTCGAGCCGCTCCTCGGCGGCGTGCATCTCGGGGTCCTCCGGCTTCTCGCCCCGCACCGCGCCGACCGTCGTGGCGTAGCCGGGACCCACGTTTCCGTCGGCCCGGATCGCCAGCGCGGCGAGGAGCGGCTCGGACCGCTCGCCACAGCCCAGGCTCACGATCTGGAGCACGGGAGCGATCCAGTGGCGGACCTGCTGCTCGGTCGTGATGCCCGAGCGCTCCTGCACCGCATCGGCCAGATCGGCGTAGGTGATGGTGGCGCCGTAGCGGCCGGCGACGCCCTCGAGGATCGGCCGGGCGGCCTCGGCCCACTCCTGCCGAGCGGCCAGCGGGTCGACGCCCTCACCATCCGATGCACGTCGAACTGCGGGCGGAGCGGAGGACACGGTCACCGGTCAAGCCAACTCCTCCGGAGCCCGCCTGTCGAATCCCGGCGTCGCTAGGTTGCGGCGCAATGGGTGGAGACACGTGCGATGAGACGGTCGTGTTGGTGCACGGTGGTGGGGCCACGGGCGGGACCTGGGACCGGCTGGTCCCGCTCCTCGACCGTCCCAGCCTGGCCGTCGACCTGCCCGGGCGCCGGGGCCATCCGGCCGACCTGGCGACCATCACGGTCGACGACGAGGTGGCGTCGGTCGTGGCCGACGTCGAGGTCCACGGGGCCGACACCGTCGTGCTGGTGGCGCACTCGTCCGGCGGTCTGGTCGTGCCGGGGGTAGTGGCGGGACTGGGCGACCGGGTGCGCCGGGTCGTGCTGGTCGCCGCCCTGGTGCCGCCGGAGGGCGGGAACGGGCTCGACTGCATGAAGCCCGCCCACGCCGAGGGGCTGCGGGCGACGGTCGAGGCGGCGCGGGCCAACGGTGAGCCGGCGCTCACCCTGCCCGGCCCGCCGGCCGACCCCGAGCCCTTCCGCACCGCCTACGGCGGCGATCCCCTCACCGACGACCAGCTGGCCTTCGTCGTCGACCCGGAGCGGTGCGTGCCCGACACCGTGCACCACTACTTCCAGCCGGTGCGCTGGTCGGTCGCGGGCGCGGTCCCGGTCACCTACGTCCACACCCTCCGGGACCGGCCGGTGCGCCCCGAGGCCCAGCGGGAGATGATCGCCCGCCTGCCCCGAGCCGACGTCGTCGAGCTCGACACGGGTCACCTGCCGATGGTGACCGACCCCGAGCTGGTCGAGGCCGCGATCAGGCGAGGAAGTCCAGCAGCAGGGCGTTGACCTCGTCGGGTGCGTCGAGCGGGATCCAGTGCCCGGCGCCCTCGATCCGCTCGTAGCGGAAGCCGGCGGCGCAGTGGTCGGCCGAGCCCGTCATCTGCTCCTCCAGGAGGGCCATGTCGCCGGTGGACCACACGCCCATGACCGGGACGGAGACGGGCGGCAGCTCCAGCGGCGGGTCGACGAAGGCAGCCGGCGGCACGTTGGCCCGGTACCAGCCGAGCGCCGGGGTGAGGGCGCCGGCGGCCTCGACCTCGGCGATGGCGGCATCGGCGTCGGGGTGGTTCGACCAGGCCCGGAACCGGGCCCATCCGTCCTCGGCGACCCAGCGCTCGCCGATGCCCTCGAACTGGAACAGCAGCATGTACCAGGACTTCTCGTTCTGGGCCAGGCCGGCCCGGGTGAAGGCGGCCGGGTGCCCGACGGAGAGGACGGCGAGCCGGTCGACCCGGTCCGGCGCCACGATCGCCACCGCCCAGGCCAGGCTGGCGCCCCAGTCGTGGCCCACGACGCGCGCCGAGGCGACGCCGGCGTCGTCGAGCACGGCGGTCACGTCGCCGGCGATGACGAGCAGGTTGTAGGCGTCGACCTCGGCCGGCTTCCCCGAGCGGCCGTAGCCCCGGAGGTCGGGGGTCAGCACCCGGTACCCGGCGGTGGTCAGGGCCGCGACCTGGTGGCGCCACATCCGCGCCGAGTCGGGGAACCCGTGGAGGAGGATCACCGGCGGACCGTCGGCGGGCCCGTGGCTGTCGTAGACGATCTCGACACCGCCGCTGTCGACCCGGTGCTCGGTGCGCTCGCTGCGCTCGCTCATGGTCCGATCATGGTTCCCCGAGCGCGCCCTCGCGAGCCGGCGTACGGTCTGCCCATGCCCGCTGACGACGCGCTGACCGCCCCGATCCCCGACGCCGAGCACCAGACGTTCGGGCCGGTCGGGATCGACGTGGTCACGGTGGGAGACGCCCGGATCCGGCGGTGCACCTACCCGGCCGGCCTGCGCTGGTCGAAGGACCTCAAGCCGCTCCTCGACACCGATCTGTGCGAGCACGCCCACGCCGGCTTCCTCGCCTCCGGCGCCCTGACCTACGTCTACGCCGACGGCTGCGAGGTCGCGCTCGTCGCCCCCGCCGTCGTCGACGTCGCCCCGGGCCACGACGCCTTCGTCGTCGGCGACGGGCCCGCCATCGTCATCGAGGTCGACTTCCTCGGCGACACCGTCGCCCGCATGGGCCTCGCCCCCGAGCACACCCACCAGGAGAGCTGATGCCCACCACCCGCCTTCGCCGTGCCGCCGCCCTCGTGGCCGTCGCCGTCCTGCCGCTCACCGGTCTCGCCGCCTGCGGTGAGGGCGAGGACGACGACGAGGACCAGGAGCAGGACGACGGTGGCGACGAAGGCGAGAGCGAAGACGACGACTGAGGCCGTCCCGTCCCCATCGGCCACGATGGGCGGATGACAGGGGAGACGCAGCAGGCCATCGTCACGCTCGACCTCGAGGGCGTGCTCGTGCCCGAGATCTGGATCGCCGTCGCCGAGCGCACGGGCATCGAGGGCCTGCGCCGGACGACGCGGGACGAGCCCGACTACGACGTCTTGATGCGCTACCGGCTCGACCTCCTGGCCGAGCACGGCCTCAGCATGTCGCTCATCAGCGACGTCATCGCCGGGCTCGAGCCGCTCCCCGGTGCCGCCGCCTTCCTGTCCGAGCTGCGCCGCCGCACCCAGGTCGTCATCCTCAGCGACACCTTCGAGCAGTTCGCCGCTCCGCTCATGGCCCAGCTCGGGTGGCCCACCATCTGGTGTCACACCCTCGAGGTCGCCGATGACCGGATCGTCGGCTACCGGCTCCGCATGCCCGACCCGAAGCGGGCCGCCGTCCACGCCCTGCAAGGGTTGAACTACCGCGTGGTCGCGGCGGGTGACAGCTACAACGACACGTCGATGCTGCTGGCCGCCGACGCCGGCTTCCTCTTCCACGCCCCCGCCAACGTGGTGGCCGAGTTCCCGCAGCTGCCGGCCCTCGACGACTACGACGACCTGCGGGAACGGATCACCGCCGCCATGGCCTGAGCGTTCGTGGGTTGGCCGGTGGACGAACGGAGAGTGTCGGGCCCGTGGTCACCGTGGGTGTCATCGACGACTACGACGTCATCGTGCAGGGCGTCGCCGCCCTCCTCTCCCGTCACCCGGATCTCGTGCGGGTGGTCGACTGCTCGACGCGAGGCGGACCCCGGGAACGGGTCGACGTCGCCCTCCTCGAC
>DASVEC010000431.1:0-4985 GCA_036380755.1 Iamia sp.
GCCGCCATCGACGCCGAGCGCTGGCTCGAGGCGCAGCACTAGCCCCGGAAGAACCAGCGGCCCATCCCGGTTGCACGCCCCGCCGGACCCACCCGTCCCCCGATCGACAGACCACGAAGGAGAGCCATCATGGCCAACGGAGTCGAGACCCTCACCACCAGCACCTTCGACGAGACGGTCGTCTCGTCCGAGCTCCCCGTCCTCGTCGACTTCTGGGCCGAGTGGTGCGGGCCGTGCAAGGCGATCGCCCCCATCCTGGAGGAGATCGCCGGCGAGCACGGCGATCGCGTCCGCATCGCCAAGATCAACGTCGACGAGAACCCGGACATCGCCCGGCGCTTCGACGTCATGAGCATCCCGACGCTCATCTTGTTCAAGGAGGGCACCGCCGAGGCCCGCCTCGTCGGGGCCAAGGGCAAGCACCAGCTGGTCGAGGAGATCAGCGCCCACATCTGACCCGTCGGGGCCGTTCGCCCCGGGTCGCAGACGATGTCACCCGCGACGGGGGGCCGGTCCGGTGACCGGTCCCCCGTTGCGCGCCTCCGGAGACGCGACCCCCCGGTGAGGGCCTAGCCTGCACCGGTGCCCGACCGGACGACCGCTGCCCGCCCTCCGGCGGGCGGGGACCCGCTGCCGCTGCGGCGGGGCGACGACGGCCCGGCCGTCGACGACCTCCACCACCGGCTCCGGCGGGCGGGCACCAGCCCCGGCGACGACGGCTCGTTCGACGAGGCCACCGAGGCCGCGGTGCGGGCCTTCCAGAGCGATCGGGGCATCCGGGTCGACGGCATCTGTGGTCACCAGACCTGGACCGCGCTGGTCGAGGCCGGCTGGCGTCTGGGCGACCGGCTCCTGTTCGAGCGCCAGCCCATGCAGCGGGGCGACGACGTGGCCGAGCTGCAGACCCGTCTCGGGGGCCTCGGCTTCCTCGAGGACCGCGTCGACGGCTTCCTCGGGCCCCGCACCCGCCGGGCCCTGCAGGACTTCCAGCGCAACTGTGGCCTCACCGTCGACGGCATCTGCGGACCGGAGACCATCGCCGAGCTGGTCCGGCTCGGGGCCCGCACTCCCACCGCGGTGAAGGCAGGTGTCGTCGAGCGGGCCCGGCTGCGGGCCACCCCCCGGCAGCTGGCCGGTCGCCGGATCGTGATCGGCGACCTCGGCGGGGTCGGCGCCCTGGCCACCACCGTCGAGCGCGTCCTGCATGCCCTCGGGGCCGAGACCTGCGTGGTCGCCCACCCCGACGGCTCGACCCAGGCCCAGGAGGCCAACGCCCTCGACGCCGAGCTCTACATCGGCCTGGGCATCAGCACCGAGGCCCGCTGCGCCTTCTACGCCACCTCGGGCTTCTGGTCCGCCGGTGGCCAGCGGCTGGCGACCCTGCTCGCCGACGAGCTGGGTCGGCCCGAGGTGGCGCTCGACCAGATCGCCGTCATCGGCATGCGTCTGCCCGTGCTGCGCGAGACCCGGATGCCGGCCGTGGTGTGCGAGCTGGCCCCGCCCCGCGCCGTCGTCGAGCGCGGCTCGCTCCTGGCCGAACGCATCCGCGTGGCCGTGGGCGCCTGGGTCGTCGACCCGCTCCCCGCTCAGATCTGACCCCGGAGGCCTGCCGGGAGACGGGTGCGGTGACCCGGATCGCCGCAGAGGGCCCTCAGGGGCCGTCTCCGAGGCCGGAGCCGGTCTCGGCATGGGCAGGTGCGGGCGTTGGGCCCTCTCCGAGGCTCTGGACGGGCCTCGCGACCGCATTCCGGTGCTGACGAAGAGCCAACGAGGTCAGATCGGGGCCTCCGGCCCCATCTCTCATCCCCGCCGTGAGGGTCACCGTTGTCCACCGACTTGTCCACAGCCTGTGGTCAACTGCCGGGTGAGGTGGAGACCGCGAGAGGCGGTCGGTGGTCAGGAGGCTGAAGGGTGGGCTGAGGGATCGGTCAGGATCCGGTAGATGCGCTCGAGATCCTCGACGGTGGCGAAGTCGATGACGACCTTGCCCCGCTTGGCCCCCATCGAGACCGAGACCCGGGTGTCGAGCCGATCCGAGAGCAGGCCCTCGAGCTCCAACAGGCCCGGAGGTCGGACCTGTCCCGGCTCGGCCGCCGGCTTCTTGGGGGCGGGCGGGTCCCCCGCCTGGCGGGCGCGGACAGCCTCCTCGACGTCGCGCACGGTGAGCGACCGGTCGACGCACTTGCGCGCCAGGGCCTCCTGGTAGGCCCGATCGGGGCTGCCGAGCAGGGCCCGGCCGTGACCGGCCGACAGCTGCCCGTCGCGGACCATGCGCTGGACCGACGGTGGCAGCTGGAACAGCCGCAAGATGTTGGCCACCGCCGAGCGGGAGCGGCCGACCCGCCGGGCCACGTCCTCCTGGGTCAGACCGAAGTCCTCGATGAGCTGCTGGTAGGCGCCGGCCTCCTCGAGCGGGTTGAGGTCCTGGCGGTGGAGGTTCTCCACCACGGCCTGCTCCAACGAGGTGCTGTCGTCGATGGTGCGCACCACCGCCGGGATCCGGCCCAGGCCGGCCCGGCGAGCGGCCCGCCACCGGCGCTCGCCGGCGATCAGCTCGAACCGCTCCCCCACCGGCCGCACCAGGATGGGCTGGAGCACACCCAGCTCGCGCACCGAGGCGGCGAGCGAGGCCAGCGTCTCCTCGTCGAAGTGGCTCCGGGGCTGGTGGGGGTTGGGATCGATGTCCCCCACCGGCAGCTCGGTGAGTCCCGGCCCGCTGGTGGCCGGGCTCGGCGAGGGCTCGCTGGAACCGGGGATGAGCGAATCGAGACCGCGCCCCAGACCGCTACGACGGGCCATGGCTCACCTCCTGGGCCAGCTCCCGGTAGGCGATGGCCCCTCGGGAGGACGGATCGAACGTGATGATGGACTGGCCGTAGGAGGGAGCCTCCGACAGCCGCACGGTCCGGGGGATGACCTGTTGGCAGACCTTGTCGCCGAAGTGCTCGCGGACCTCCTGGGCCACCTGGTCGCTCAGCTTGGTCCGGGCGTCGTACATGACGAGCACGATGGTCGACACCCGCAGATTGCGGTTCAGGTTCTTCTGGACCAGCGAGACGTTGCGGATGAGCTGGCCCAAGCCCTCCAGGGCGTAGTACTCGCACTGGATGGGCACCAGGACCTCCTCGGCGGCGGCCATGGCGTTCACGGTCAGCAGGCCGAGGGAGGGGGGACAGTCGATGAGGATGTAGTCGAAGTCGTCGCGGACCTGATCGATGGCGTTGCGGAGACGCATCTCCCGGCTGAAGGCCGGCACCAGCTCGATCTCGGCCCCGGCCAGATCCAAGGCCGAGGGGGCCACGAGCAGGTTCTTGATCGCCGTCCCCTCGATGCAGTCCTCCAGGGGGGCGTCGTGCAGGATCACGTCGTACATCGACGTCTCCAGCTCACGGACGTTGATCCCCAGCCCGGTGCTGGCGTTGCCCTGGGGATCCAGGTCCACGACCAGGACCCGGTACCCCAGCACGGCCAGCGCCGCCCCCAGGTTCACCGCCGTCGTGGTCTTGCCCACCCCGCCCTTCTGGTTGGCGATGGCGAGCACCCGGGGCAGGCCCTCGCGGGGGAGCCCGTCGTCGGGAGTCTCCCGCACCACCGGCTCGGGCTCGGCCGGGGGCTCGTCCGCCGCCTTCAGGGCATCGAAGATCGCCCTGCTCCGCTCGTCGACCGGTGGCTGCTGCGACGTGGACGGCACCGGGCCATCCTCGCGGTCGGGCCCCCCACTTGCAAGGACCCTCGACGAAGGAACCCCCGGATGTCCTGCTGTTCCATGTGGAACACCCACCGGCACGGGCGGGCCACGTTCCACGTGGAACATCCCGTGGCTGAGGGCGGCCCGCGTTCCACGTGGAACATCCCACCGCCCGGAAAGCCGCGTTCCACGTGAAACATCCCGGCCCTGGGCGACCCGTCCACCTGGAACATCCCATCGGCCCCGGAGACCCCGGGTTCCACGTGGAACATCCCGCTCCCGCTCCCGGTCCCGCCCGCGTTCCACGTGAAACGTCCTGAGCGCCCGCTCCCACGATGATGCCGGGCGTGGGAGCCCTGTGAGCTCCGACGCCCTCACACCAACGAGCCCGGTCCGGCGGCGATGGATCGTGCTGGACGGCTCCGTGGGCCGGGCAGGGCAGCCCGCGCCCGTGCAGGAACCGCTCCGTCACCTCTCGGGCGAGCACGTGTCCGCCGCCAGGCCGCCAGCCACTCCCGGGGCCGGCTGCCTCGGTCGGCGCCAGGGGAGACGGACGGACCCGGTCGCGTCGTTCTGATCTGCCGGTGTCGCGTGGGTGCGACGGCGGCTGATCAGACGAGCGGGAGCCGGGGCCATGATCTCGGACCGGCTCGTCGGGGCACGATCACCCGCCGCATGGCCGGGGTCCCGACCGCGATCGGGGTCGCGCGGCCTGCACTCCACGCCCACCAGTCGCACCGATGCCGACCGGCCGGCTCCGTGGGGTCGTCCACAGCATGTGGAGGAGTCGGTGGACAACCTCCACCGGACCTTCAGCGGAATGCGGGCACGATCAGAAGAGCGGGCGCCGCGCCGGCACCCCCGGACGGCGGGGATAGGTGTCGGGGCACACCTCGACCTGGCGGAGCCGGGTGAACGTCGCCCCCTCCACCACCTCGGTGGTCTCGCGGACCAGGCCCAGACGCGCCAGGCCCTCGACGTCCCAGCGGTCGCCGGACCCGCCCGGCGGCTCGCTCACCACCAGGGCTCCACCCACCCGCAGCAGGGGAGCGGCGCACTCGGCCGTCGCCGCCGGCGGCCCGAAGCTGCGGGCCACCACGGCGTCGGCCCCACCACGCCGACCCGGGTCCCGCCCCGCCTCCTCGGCCCGGGCCCACAGCACGTCGACCCGATCGCCCAGGGCCAGGTCGGCCACGCACAGCTCGAGGTAGGTGCAACGCCGCTGGCTGGCGTCGAGCAGGGTCATCCGGGCGCGTGGCCAAGCCTCGACCGCCAGCACCAGGCCCGGCACCCCGCC
>DASVEC010000432.1:0-6343 GCA_036380755.1 Iamia sp.
GGCGGGGTCGGTGCGGCGGATCAAGAGGACGTCCGCGGTGCGGACCGAGGCCACGCGGGTGCTCCACGAGTCGACCCGGCCGCCGTCGCCGGTGCGGAAGAACGTCGTCATCGGGCCCTCCTGCTGGTAGGCGTCGGCATCGCCCACCTCCTCGGTGGTGCGGTCCCGGAGGGTGACCTCGAAGCAAGCCATGGACGTGACCGTACGCCTGGCGCCCTGTGACGAGGAAGGGGCACGACATGGGGATCTGCCTGTGGACAACTCGGTCCCGCGGTGGATCGTCACCCATCTGCCATGCTCGGACGGTGACCGACGTGGACTTCCCGTCCGAGCCGTGGAAGGTGGCCGCCGTGCCCCCCGAGGCGCCCGACGGCGATCTGGCCTTCACCTGCCCCCGCTGCCGCCGTGAGGTCACCGAGGTCGGCTACGGCCCGTGCACGAGCTGCCGGGCCGAGCTGCGGGCCGGGATGGGCGGAGAGGCCCGCGACGTCGTCGAGGAGGACTACGTCCCCAAGATGAACGTCACCCCCAACCAGGTCGCCACCAAGGACTGAAGCCAGGTCGCAGGCTCGCCCGCGAAGCTCCGGCTGGTGACGCCGGGATCCCTCCCGCCCAGGGCGGCTGCGCCGCCGGGCTCGATCCGACGCAGGCCGGGTGAAGGGGCTGCCGCCAGGCCGGACCGGACCGTCGTCGCTGCGGGGGAGCGCTGGACTGACTACTCGAGGCCGACCTCGCCGGCGGCGTCGGCCGCCTCGGCCAGGGCGATGAGGCGCACCAGCCGGCCCCGGTGGGGGGCGTGGGGCTCCATCAGCCCGGGCAGGTCGACGGTGCCGTCGTCGCTGCCGGTCCAGAGGGTGCGGACCACCGCCGCGGTGCGGTGGGCGTCGATGACGGGGGCGGCGTCGGCGTCGCCCAGGGCCACCGACCGGACGTGCTCGACCACGTCGGCACCGATCCCGGCGATGCCGGCGAGGTGGTCGATCGCCTGGGCCCCACCGTCGCGGGGGTCGATCTCGAGGCGCGAGGCGTGGGACCCGACCCGCCGGACCTCGTCGGCCCGGCCCTGCTCCAGCCCCAGGACGTGCAGGTCGTAGGGGTCGCACGACGCCAGCCGCCGGGGAGCCGGGGGCAGCCGCAGCCCACCGGGCCCGGGGGCGTCGTCGCCCATGGCGTCGACCATCAGCTCCCAGGCCCGGGCCGCCTCGAACCCCGACACGCCCCGCCGGCAGATGGCCTCGACGGCGGCATCGGCCACGCGGCCGTGCCCGGCCATGCGGAACCCGGGGAAGCGGGCCGCCAGCTCGGCCACGACCTCGGTGGCCCCGTCGAGGTCGGCCGGGTCGGCCGCCCCGATCAGGAGCGGCAGGCGTGGTTCGAGCCACTCGACGCCCTCGCCCCAGGCCTCGACCCCGACGGCGCCGTCGCCGGGCAGGAGCCGGGTGGTGAGGGGCCCGGCTGGCGTCCGCGTCGCCCACCACCACGGTCCCGAGGCCTCGGCCCGCCAGCACGGGTCCGAGACCCCGACCCGCAGGGGGGCGAGGGTCGAGGCCAGGTCGAGCCCCGCGGGGGCGGGGACGGTCGACCGGAGGTCGGGTCTCGGGGGCATCGGCCTCGCGGGTTCGGGGATGGACGACTTTCGCCGAACTGCTGTTCGGGAGGATCCAGGGTAGTCGGACCGGTCGATGTCACATGACGTCGGCACGGGTTCGGCGTCAGCGCAGGGAGTCCTCCGCCGCCGCGGTCAAGGCGGCGAGGCCGGCGTGGAGGTCGTCGAGCTCGGGCCAGCCGAAGCCGAGGCGGAGGTGGCGGTCGTCGAGCTCGAACCAGTGGCCCGGACCGACGTAGGTGCCGTGGTCGGCCAGGAGGACCCGGTGGAAGCGCTCGGCGTCGACGTCGACCTCGTCCCGGAACCGCACCAGCCCGACGCACCCGCCCGCCGGCCGCACCCACTCGAACCGCTCCTGGCCGGCGATCCACGCGTCGACGACGTCGAGGCGGGCCCGCACGTCGTCGAGGATCGGCGGCAGCACCCGGTGGCGGTCGGCCAGCACCCGGCCGGCGATGTGCTCGTCGATGGTGGCCCCGCAGATCACGGTCTGCTCCTTGGCCGCCAGCAGGGTCTCGGCCAGGCCGGGGTCGCGGCAGATCGACCAGCCGATGCGGAGCCCGGGCAGGCCGTAGGCCTTCGACATCGAGCTGACGCTCACCGCTCGCGCCGACAGGCTGGCGGCGAGCGGCAGCGGGTCGTGGGCGTGGGTGAGGTCGCGGTAGGTCTCGTCGACCAGCAGCACGGCGCCGCTCCGCTCGGCCACGGCGACGAGCCGGTGCAGGTCGGCCTCGGCCAGGGTCGTGCCGGTGGGGTTGTGGGGGCAGGTGACGCTGATCAGGCGGGTGCGGCCGTCGACCACCCGCCGCTCGACCTCGTCGACGTCGAGGGCCCAGCCGTCCTCCCACCGGAGGTCGACGACGTCGAGGTCGGCGCCGATGGCGCGGGGCGTCTCGAGGTTGGTGGCGTAGTTGGTGCGCACGACGACGGCGTGGTCGCCCGGGTCCAGCACCGCCGTGGCCAGCCCGAACAGCGCCGCTGCGGCGCCGGTGGTGACGAGCACGTCGTCGGGGGCCAGGCCGTCGCCCAGACCCGCCACCGCCTCCCGCAGCACGGGGTCGCCCAGGTGGTCGCCGTAGCAGAGGAGGAGGTCGTCGAGATCGAGGTCGAGGCCCAGGTCCGACAGCCGCCGGTCGGCCACCGACGACTCCGACAGGTTGTGGGCGATCGTGTCGTAGCCCAGCTCCTCGGGCGACTCGACCTCGATGGGCATCCGGCGATAGCGCATCGCCGGAGCATTGCAGGCCGGCCCGGTGATGCCGGGTGGGGGAGGGGGCGTTCCGTAGGATGGCGGGCCGTGCCCGTGGAGACATCGACCCCGACCCGCGCCCCGGCGCCGTCGGGGCCGGAGGCCACCGGGCGGGCGACCGACGGGCTCTGGCTGGGCGCCGCCGGAGCCGTGCTGGCCGTCGCCGTGGGCTGGGCCGCCAGTCGCTCCGGCTCCTCGGCCACGACCCTCGGCCGGGGCCTGAGCCGGCTCGACGGCGCCGCCGCCGTGCTGCTGGTGCTGGCCGCGGTGGCCACCCAGCTGGGCGTCACCACCCGGGCGCTGGACGACGCCGAACTGCCCGAGCCGCGGGCGTGGGCCGTGCGGGTGGTGCGGGAGCTGCTCGTGCCGTGGTGGGTCGTCGTCACCACCGCCCTGTTCCTGTTCCCGACCGCGGCCGGCGCCCTGGTGCCGTCCGATGCGGCCACCCCGACCTGGGTCGTCGTCGTGCGGGAGTGGCTGGTCGCCGGCAGCCTGGCCCCACCCGACGGCGCCGGCGGGTGGCCCCCGGCCTCGGCCGATCGCCTGGGCGGGGGCTGGATCGTCACCATCCTCGTCGTCGGCGCCGCGCTGCTCCCGCTGTGGGAGCGGGCCCTGCGCCGGGTCGGGGGCGACCCGGTCGCCCTCGCCGTGCGCGCCGGCATCGTCGTCGGCACCGTGGGCCTGGTCGTCCGGCTGGGCGCCGCCGCCACCGATCCCGAGGGCTGGGGTGTGGTCGCCCGGGTCATGCCCCCGGCCCAGCTCGATCTGGTGGGCGTCGGGATCGTCGTGGGCGCCCTCGGCGCGGCCGCTCGACGGGGCCAGGGTCCGCTGGCCGCGGTCGACCGGCGTCTGATCGCCCTCGCCGTCGCCGTGGTCGGTGCCGCCGCCCTGGCCGGCGTCGTCAGCCCCGACGTGGGCAGCCTCCTCGACCCCGGTGGCGTGGCCCGCACGCTCGTGGCCCGGATCCTCCTCGCCGCCGTCGGAGCGGGGCTCGCCGTGCTGGCGCTGGCGCCGGCGCGCCGGCCGATCGCGGCGCGCCTGATGCCCATCGTCCGGGCCGGTGCCCTGCCCGCCCTCGTGGCCATCCCCCTGGTGGCCCAGCTGTGGGCCCTGCGGGCGGGCGGCGCCCCCGGCACCCAGCGGCTGGGGCCGCTCGTCATCGTCACCGTCCTGGGCACGCTCGCGACCGGGCTCGTGCTCGGCAGCGCCGCTCGCGGCCTCTTCGGCGAGGATCGCGAGCTCCGGTGGTCGCCCTTCACCGCCCGTCTCGCCATCGTCACCAGCGGCGCCCTGGCGTGGCGCCTGCTCACTCTGGTGTCGATCAACCGCACCATCCCGACCGGCGGCGACCCGTTCTTCTACCACCACCAGGCCAACATGCTGGCCGACCGGGTGGGCTACTCCGAGCCCTTCCGGTACATCCAGCAGGGCGGCATCGAGATGCCCTCGGCGATCCATCCACCGCTGATGTCGACGTGGCTGGCGCTGGCCTCCTTCGGGGGCGCCCGGACCTACCTCGCCCACAAGACCATGGCCGCCCTCCTCGGCGTGCTCGTGGTGGTGGCGGCAGGGCTGATCGCCCGCAAGCTGGCCGGCGACCGGGCGGGGATCGTCGCCGCCGTCCTCGTCGCCGTCTACCCGAACGTGTGGGTGATCGACGGCATCCTCTGGCCCGAGGGCATCTACACCGCGTTCGTCGGCTTCGCCGTGCTGGCCGCCTACCGCTGGTGGGAGCGGCCCGACCTGCCGCGGGCGGCCCTGTTGGGCCTGGCCATCGCCCTGGCCGCCCTGACCCGGGGCGAGGCGCTGTTCCTCTACCCGCTGCTCGTGGCCCCGCTCGTGCTGTGGCGCCGGGGGCTGGCGTGGTGGCCCAAGGTGCGGACCATCGCCGTGGTGGGGCTCGTCGGCGTGGTGCTGTTCGCCCCGTGGACGATCCGCAACCAGCGGGCGTTCGACACCTTCATCATCCTCTCGACCAACAGCGACGAGGTCCTCTACTACGCCAACTGCCCCGACAGCTACGGCGGCCCGCTGATCGGCTACTGGTCGTTCAACTGCCAGGTCCGCGAGCGGGCGGCGACCGGTGAGCCCGAGGGCAACGAGGCCGAGAAGGCCCGCTACTGGCGGGACAAGGGCGAGGCCTACGCCCGGGCCCACAAGGGCGACATCCCCGAGGTCGTGGCGGCCCGGGTCCTGCGCGGCGTCGACCTGTTCCGCCCGGGCCAGAACGTGCGCATCCAGCAGATCGAGGGCCGGCCCGAGCACGCCACCCGGGTCGGCCAGTGGGTGTGGTGGACCATCGCGCCGCTCGGCATCGCCGGCCTGGTGCTGCTCCGCCGGCGGGGTGTCCTGATCTGGCCGCTGGTCTCGCTCGGCCTGATGGTCCTGGTCACCACCGTCTACGCCTACGGCACCACCCGCTTCCGCACCCCGCTCGAGCTGGCGCTGCTGATCGCGGCGGCGGTGGCGATCGTCCACCTGACGACTCGTGAGGAGGACGCCGTCGCATGACCGCGGTCGAGCACCCCCTCCGGCGCCGGCGCGACGACGTCCCCGAGACGGTGTCGCCCCGATCGGCGTGGGACGGCCTCCGCCGCGTGCGGGCGGCGTTGGTGGCCGGCCACCGCGGCACCGTCCTGGCCGTCGCCATCGTCGGCCTCGCCGTCGCCCTCCCGCTCCCGGCCCTCTTCCAGTACCAGGGCCCGCCCATGGAGGAGGGCTTCATGCTCGTCTTCCCCGAGCGGGTGCTGGCCGGCGACGTCCCCAACAAGGACTTCCTGCACCTGTACGGCCCGGCCAGCCTCTGGAGCCTGGCGGCCTGGTTCGAGGTGGCCGGCCGGACGCTGGCGGCGGAGCGGTTCTACGGCCTGGTCCAGCACCTGGCCATCATCTTCGGCCTGTTCCGCCTGGCCCTCCCGTGGGGCCGGCGGGTGGCGACGGTGTGCGGGCTCCTCGGCGTCCTGCTGGTGATCACGCCCATCGGGCTGGCCGCCCTGGCGTGGAACGGCGGCGTGGCCCTCGGCATCATCGGGCTGTCACTCGCCCTGACCGGTGCCGAGCGGCTCGACGCGGGGACGCCCGGCGCCCGCCTGCGGCTGGTGCTCGGCGGGGTGATCCTCGGCCTGGCCCTGCTCTGGCGCCCGGACCTGGTGGTCGGCATCGGCCTGGCCGGCATCGCCCTGCTGTGGCGGCGGTGGGGGCGCGACCTCCTCGTGCCGCTGGTGGGCGGGGTGCTCCTCGGCGTGGCCCCGATCCTCGTCCACCTGGCCATGGCGGGGCCGAGCAACGTGGTCGAGGGGATGTTCCTGCAGCCGGTGTTCGAGCTCCGGGGTGGCCGCCACCTGCCCATCCCGCCGTCGTGGGACCACAACGACGGCATCCTGCAGGCCGTCGCCCAGCTCCGCGTGCCCGACTGGCCCGTCCCCATGGTCGCGGCGCCGGCCCAGGTCACCCTCTGGTTCCTCGCCCTCCCGCTGGCCGCCTTCGCC
>DASVEC010000433.1:0-7007 GCA_036380755.1 Iamia sp.
AGCTGCGCCAACTGCGGCGGTCCCTACTGGGACAGCTACTCCGTCACCAAGGGCGTCGACCAGATCATCCCGGTCGACGTCTACGTCCCCGGTTGCCCGCCCCGGCCCGAGGCCCTGCTCGAGGGCATCGTGCTGCTCCAGGAGCGCATCCGCACCGAGGATCCGGCCGAGCGCTGGAAGGGGGAACCGATCGTTGTCACCTGACACCGACGCCCCCACCACCGACGAGGCGGCCGCCGAGACCGAGGCCGAGCCGCGCGACGAGGCCCGCGAGGCCCTGCGCGACCGCTTCGCGGCCGAGCTCGGCGACGCCGTCGTCGACTCGCACATCACCGTGGGCCACACCCTCTGGGTGCGGGTCACCGCCGACGCCTGGCGCACCGCCGGGCAGGTCGCCCGCGACCACCTCGGCATGCGCTGGTTCGACTTCCTGTCGGCCATCGACTGGCTGCCGTCGCCCTACGGCCGCTACGAGGACGACGGCATGGTCCTCCCCGAGCCGGCGGATCCGGACTCGTTCGAGACGGGCGTGGCCGGCGGCGACACCCGCTTCCAGGTCTTCGCCCGGGTCGTCAACGTCGTCGACAGCACCGACATCGTCATCAAGGCCGACGTCGGCGACGATCTCACCATGCCGAGCTGGGTGCCGCTCTACGACGGGGCCGACTGGCACGAGCGCGAGTGCTGGGAGATGTTCGGCCTCACCTTCGAGGGCCACCCCGGGCTCCGCCACATCTACCTGCCGGGTGACTTCGAGGGCCACCCCCTGCGCAAGGACTTCCCCCTCATCGCCCGCATCGTGAAGCCGTGGCCCGGCATCGTCGACGTCGAGCCGATGCCGGCGGAGCCGGAGGAAGAGGCCGAGGCCGACGCGTCCGCCGAGACCACCGAGGGAGGTGCCGAGTGACCGCTGCCCTCGACCGCGAGCAGGCGCGCTACGTGGCCGCCCAGGCCGCCGACGCCCGCATCAACTTCGAGATCGAGACCGAGGGGATGACCATCAACCTCGGTCCGCAGCACCCCGCGACCCACGGGACGCTGCGCATCGTGGCCAAGCTCGACGCCGAGCAGGTCATCTCGGCCGAGCCCATCGCCGGCTACATGCACCGGGGCTACGAGAAGCTCTCCGAGGTCCGGACCTACCCGCAGGTCACCACCTTGGTGAACCGGATCGACTGGCTGGGCAGCTTCGCCAACGAGGTGCCGTTCATCCTCGCCGCCGAGCGGCTGATGGACGTCGAGGCCCCGCCCCGCGCCCAGTGGATCCGCACCCTTCTGTTCGAGATGAGCCGCATCGCCAACCTGGTGCTGTTCGCCGGCGACACCGCCCTGCAGATCGGCGGCCAGACGGCGGCCTTCTACGGCTTCCGCGACCGGGAGTACGTCCTCAACCAGATCGAGGCCGTCACGGGCGGGCGCTTCCACCCGAACTTCGACCGCATCGGCGGGCTGAAGGACGACCTGCCCAAGGGCTGGATCGCCGACACCAAGGTCGCCATGCAGAAGGTCCGCGACTTCTGCGACGAGATCGACGACCTCGTCACCGGCAACGAGATCTTCCAGGCCCGCACCCGCGGCATCGGCGTGATCCCGGCCGACGTGGCCCAGAGCTACGGCCTCTCGGGCGCCAACCTCCGGGGCTCGGGCGTCGACTTCGACCTCCGTCGCGACGGCGGCGACTCGGGCATGGTCCACAAGGAGCTCGACTGGACGGTGCACACGCACCCCGACGGCGACTGCTTCAGCCGCTGGTGGATCCGGATCCAGGAGATCCGCGAGGCGACGCGCATCGTCGACCAGTGCCTCGACGGGCTGCCCAGCGGCCCGATCATGGCCAAGGTCCCCCGCATCATCAAGGTGCCGGCGGGCGAGGCCTACGTGCAGACCGAGAACCCGCTCGGGGCCATGGGCTACTACGTCGTGAGCAAGGGCGACCTGGGGCCGTTCCGGCTCAAGATCCGCTCGGCCAGCTTCAACAACGTCTCGATCCTGCCCTGGGTGCTCCGCGGGGTCTACGTCCCCGACATCGTGAGCATCCTGGCGAGCCTCTACTTCATCCTGGGCGACATCGATCGATGAATCCTCTCGTCACTCGCTCGCCTGGCGGCTCGCTCCGTTCCTCGAACCTTGACGTGCTCGCTGCGCTCGCGCCGTCTTCGTCGACCTCCGCCTCGTTCCTCGCCTCCGGTCGACCCTTCCTGGGGGAGACCCCCAGACCCCCAGCGGCTGCGCCGGGCCGCATGTCCTCGCGGGAGATCGGCTTGCTGGTGTCAGAGCCTCGTAGGGGGGTGGTCGCGTGAGCGGCTCGATCCTTGCCCTCGACCTGTCGTACTGGCAGCAGTCGGTCATCCGGTCGGTGGCCGTGCTGGCCGCCGTCCTTCTGCCCGCCGGCACGTTCGTCTACATCTTCCTGTTCAAGATGATGAGCTTCATGCAGAGCCGGCTCGGCCCCAACGAGGCCGGGCCCTACGGCTCGCTGCAGCTGCTCGCCGAGGTCGGCAAGTTCCTCCAGAAGGAGGACATCGTCCCCGCGAAGGCCGATCGCCGGCTCTTCTTCATCGCCCCCTA
Source organism: Iamia sp. (assembly GCA_036380755.1). GTDB lineage: Bacteria > Actinomycetota > Acidimicrobiia > Acidimicrobiales > Iamiaceae > Iamia. Next base: position 2,569 of record DASVEC010000433.1, read on the forward strand.
CATCGTCGTGGCCTCGGTGCTGCTGGTGTACGTGGCCATCCCGTTCGGGCCCGATGCCTTCTTCGCCGACCTCGAGACGGGCATCTTCTACATCCTCGCCGTCTCGTCGATCTCGATCATCGGCGTGCTCATCGCCGGCTGGGCCTCGGCCAACAAGTACTCGCTGATGGGTGGCCTGCGGGCCGCCGGCCAGCTCATCGCCTACGAGCTGCCCATGGTCCTCGCCGTGGTCGGTGTCTGCATCCAGGCCGGCAGCCTCAACATGTTCGACATCATCCGGGCCCAGGCCGACGGTGAGATCTTCGGCTTCGGCGGCCTCGGCCACCCGTTCATCATCACCCAGTTCGTCGGGTTCGCCATCTTCATGGTCGCCACCCAGGCCGAGCTGACCCAGCCCCCCTTCGACATGCCCGTCGCCGAGTCCGAGCTCGTCACCGGCTACATGACCGAGTACTCGGGGCTGCGCTTCCTGCTCTTCTTCATCGGCGAGTTCGCGTCGGCCGGCGCCTTCTCGATCATCGCCGCCACCTTGTTCCTCGGGGGCTACTACCTCCCGGGTCTGGACATGGACGCCAACTACATGAACATCGTCGGGCCCCTCGTGGTGCTCGGGAAGATGATGCTCGTCGGCTTCCTCATCTTCTGGGCCCGGTTCACCTACCCCCGCTTCCGCGAGGACCAGCTCCAGAGCTTCGCCTGGACGGTCCTCATCCCCATCGCCCTGGTGAACATCTTCGCCACCATGGTGCTGAAGGTGGTGTTCTGATGCCGAAGCCCAAGATCCCCGGGATGTTCATCGGGCTCAAGGTCACGATGACCGAGCTCCTGCGCACGCTGTTCCCGCACAGCGGTCCCAAGAAGCTGATGCCGAACCCGACCGCGGGTGCGGTCACGGTGCAGTACCCGCGTGAGAAGGAGGACCCGGCGCCCCGGGCCCGTGGCGTCATCGCCCTCCACGAGGGCAACTGCACCGCCTGCATGCTCTGCGCCCGCAGCTGCCCGGACTGGTGCATCTACATCGAGGGCCACAAGGAGAAGGCGCCGCCGCGCCGGCCGGGGGGCAAGCCCCGCCAGGTCAACGCCCTCGACCGCTTCGACATCGACTACTCGCTCTGCATGTACTGCGGCATCTGCGTCGAGGTCTGCCCCTTCGAGGCCCTCTTCTGGACGCCCGAGTACGAGTACTCCGAGCCCCGCATCGCCGACCTCCTCCACGACAAGACCCGCCTGGGCGAGTGGATGGAGACGGTGCCGCCCTTCGAGGCCTACGAGGCCGGCTCGGAGATGAAGGTCCTGAAGGTGCCGCCCCCGTGAGGATCCTCGCCTCCGCCATGGAGCTCCACGGGGTCGACGACCCGATCAACGTCAGCCAGACGGTGGCCTTCGGGATCATCGCCGCCCTGATGGTCTTCGGCGCGCTCCGGGTGGTCACCACCAAGAACGTGGTCCACGCGGCCATGTGGCTGGTGCTGGTGCTGGCCGGCGCCGCCGCCCAGTACATCCTGCTGGCCGCCGAGTTCGTCGCCGTCACCCAGGTGATGGTCTACATCGGCGCCGTGGTGGTCCTGTTCCTGTTCGGCGTGATGCTGACCCGGGCCAAGCTGGGCCAGGAGGCCGACCTCACCCGCACGTCCTGGTTCGGTGGCGCCTTCGTGGCCGTCATCCTCTTCGGCCTGCTGTCGTTCAGCCTGATCGACACCTTCGAGGACGCCAAGGTTCCCGAGTCGCGCCAGCAGGGCCTGGCCGCCCAGGTCGACCCCGAGACCGGCGAGGTCCAGGGCGCCGCCGACCCGTCCCTCGGCTCGAACACCGCCGCCGTCAGCGACTCGATCTTCTCCCGCTACCTGGTCCAGTTCGAGATCATCTCGGTGATGCTCACCGCCGCCCTCGTCGGCGCCATCGTGATCGCGCGGAGGGACTGACCGTGCTGCTCAACCAGTTCCTGCTCCTCGGCGCGATCCTCTTCGCCATCGGCGTCTACGGCGTGATCGCCCGTCGCAACGGCGTCGCCGTGCTGATGTCGATCGAGCTCATCCTCAACGCCGTGAACATCAACCTGATCGCCTTCTCGGCCTACGCCACCGAGACCAAGGGCGCCGATGCCGTCGCCGGCCAGGTGTTCGCCCTCTTCGTCATCGCCGTCGCCGCCGCCGAGGTGGGCGTCGGCCTGGCCATCGTCTTGGCCATCTACCGCAACCGCAAGAGCGTCGACCTCGACGAGCTCGACCTGATGAGGGGTTAGATGTCGAACTCACTCGCTCGGCTGCGCCTCGCTCCGTTCGTTCGAACTGTTCGTGCTCGCTGCGCTCGCGCTGTTCTTGGCGACCTCCGCCTCGTTCCTCGCCTCCGGTCGCCCCTCCTGGGGGAGACCCCCAGACCCCCAGCGGCTGCGCCGGGCCCGGCGTCCGTCTCTGGCTCTCGGCTCGTCGCCGTGATCGGTGCGGAGGTCGGCCCGTGCTGACGCATGCGTTCATCATCCCGTTGATCATGGCGGTCTCGTTCGTGGCCATCTTGGCCGTGGGCAAGCGGCTGCCCCGCGGGGGCGCCGAGATCGGCATCGCCGCCATCACCATCTGCTTCGTGCTGGCCGTCGCCACCGGGGTGGGCTGGATCCAGCGGGTCAACCACCCGCCGGAGGCCGAGCACGCCACCACCGAGGAGACCCACGCCGAGGAGGAGGCCGCCGCCACCGAGGAGGAGGCCGGCCACGGCGAGGAGGAGGCGCACGCCGAGGAGAGCGCCACCCACGTCGACCCCGACGACGAGATCGCCTACGCCCAGTCCACCGCCGAGCCCGCCGAGGGCCACGGCGAGGAGGAGACCCACGCCGCCGAGGGCGAGGAGCACCACGAGGTGCCGCCCGTCGTCCGCAAGATCCCGTGGCTGCAGACCGGCGGGTTCGAGATCAGCGTCGGCACGCTCGTCGACGGGCTCAGCGTCCTCATGCTGCTCGTGGTCACGCTCATCTCGGGCCTGGTCCACGTGTACTCGAGCGACTACGTGGCCGGCGACCGCCGCTTCACGCACTACTTCGCCTTCCTCAGCCTCTTCACCGCCTCGATGCTGATGTTCGTGCTCGCCCAGAACACGCTCCAGATGATCGTGGGCTGGGAGCTGGTCGGCCTCTGCTCGTTCGCGCTCATCGGGCACTGGTGGGAGGAGAAGCCCAACTCCGATGCCGCCCTCAAGGCCTTCCTCACCAACCGCGTCGGCGACGTGGGCCTGCTGGTCGGGGTGATCATCCTGTACTTCGCCTCGGGCGACGAGGGCCGGGGCCTGATCGGCAGCTTCGACATCCTCCGCATCAACACGCTGGCCAACACCGGCCAGATCGACCACCTGCTCCTGCTGGTGGCGTCGCTGTGCCTGATCACCGCGGTGATGTCGAAGTCGGGCCAGTTCATCCTCCACACCTGGCTGCCCGACGCCATGGCCGGACCGACCCCCGTGTCGGCCCTGATCCACGCCGCCACCATGGTCGTCGCCGGCATCTACATGGTCGCCCGGCTCTACCCGGTGTTCTGGCACGGCCTCTCGATCGGCTCGGCCAACATCAACGCCCTCGCCGTGGTGGGCACCATCACCTTGTTCTTCGGGGCCCTGCTGGCCTTCGTCCAGAGCGACATCAAGAAGGTGCTGGCCTACTCCACGGTCTCGCAGCTGGGCTTCATGGTGATGGCCCTCGGCGTCGGCGCCTGGACGGCGGCGATCTTCCACCTCTTCACCCACGCCATGTTCAAGGCGTGCCTGTTCCTCGGCGCCGGCTCGATGAGCCACGCCTGCCACCACAGCTTCGACATGAAGAAGGACTACGGCAACCTGCGCAAGCACATGCCGTGGACCTACCGCACCTTCCTGGTCGGCACCTTCGCCCTGGCCGGGCTGTTCCCCCTCGCCGGCTTCTGGTCGAAGGACGAGATCCTGGCCGGCGCCAACCAGCTCGGTGGCGAGGGCGGCTACCAGCTGATGCTGGTGGTCGGCATCCTCGGCGCCATGTGCACGGCGGCCTACATGACCCGCGCCGTCTACTACTGCTTCTTCGGCGAGGAGCGGGGCGCGGCGAAGGACCACACCCCGCACGAGTCCGGCCCCCGCATCGTGATCCCGCTGATCATCCTCGCCGTCGCCGCCATCTTCGCCGGGTTCACCAACATCCCGAACACCGGGTGGCTCTCGTGGGTGCCCGACTCGGTGGCCCTCCGCTTCGAGCACTACGTCGAGCCGGTGACGCCGGCGTTCCCCTCGGCCGCCACCATCGGCCCCGAGTTCCACCACCCCGAGTTCTCGATCGTCATCGCCGTGGTGTCGACGCTCGCCGCCGCCCTCGCGTCGCTGATCGTCGTGCTCTGGTACTGGCGGGGCGCCGGCCCGCACGGGCTCACCGAGCGCAACAAGGTCGCCCGCGCCGGGTACCGCCTGCTCGAGCAGAAGTACTACCT
>DASVEC010000434.1:0-7676 GCA_036380755.1 Iamia sp.
GGAGGTCGTCGACGAGGACGCCCATCCGGGCCGCCGAGCGGTTGACGACCTCGGCCGTGGCCCGCAGCTCCTCGGGGGAGGCGTCGGGGTCGTCGAGGGTCACGTCGAGGTTGGTGCGGATGACGGCCAGCGGGTTCCGCAGCTCGTGCGACGCCTCCTGGATGAACCGACGCTGCTGCTGGAAGGCGTCGTCGAGGCGCCCGAGCATGTCGTCGAAGGTGTCGGCCAGGTCCTTGAGCTCGTCGGGCGGGCCCCGCAGGTCGATGCGCCGAGCCAGGTCGGTGGCCTGGATGTCCCGGGCCACGGCGGTGATGCGGTCGATCGGGGCCAGCACCCGGCCGGCGATGAGCCACCCGACGCCGAGGCTGGCGACGAACAGGAGCCCGAGGGCCGAGAAGCTGTAGCCCTTGAGGAGCTGGAGCGACCGGCGGTTGACCTGCTCCTCGAATGTCACCAGGTCGCTCGTCTTGACCTGCTCGAAGGTGGTGGTGCCATCGTCCTGGGGCACGACCACCAGGGCGGGCCTGCTCCCGGCCATCGAGTGGTCGTCGAGCCGGGCGGCGATGGCGATGTACAGGCCGCCGACGAGGACGGCGGCCAGACCGAACAGCACCAGCGAGTACATGACGGTGAGCCGGAAGCGGATCGACCCCATCCAGTCCGGGAGACGGAGGGCGACCTCCTCGATCCGGGGCGTCGTCATCCGGCTCGACGTGCCCCGGGGGGTGCCGTGGCGGAAGTCGGTCACGTTCCCTCACCCTGGTCGAGGAGCCGGTAGCCCCGCCCCACCACCGTCTCGATCAGGGGCGTTTCGTCATCGACCTGGATCTTGCGCCGCAGGGTCCCGACCGTGACCCGCACGGTGTTGGTGAAGGGGTCGGCGTGCTCGTCCCAGACGTGCTCGAGCAGGCGCTCCTGGCTCATGACGTGGCCGGGGTGGGCCATGAAGTAGCGGAGGAGGGCGAACTCCTTGGCCGTCAGGTCGAGCCGCCGATCGCCCCGCCAGGCCTCGAAGCGGGAGGTGTCGAGACGGAGGGGCCCGACCCGGACCTCGGCCGTCGTGCGCCCCGCGTCGCGCCGCAGGAGCGAACGGACCCGGGCCGTCACCTCGGCGAACGAGAACGGCTTGACCAGGTAGTCGTCGGCCCCCTCGTCGAGCCCGGCGACCCGGTCGTCGATGGTGTCGCGGGCGGTGAGCATCAGGACCCGGGCCGGTCCGACCTCGTCGTCGGGGCGCAGGGTGGGGTCGGTGCGGATCTGGCGGCAGAGGGTGAGGCCGTCGGTGTCGGGCAGGTTGAGGTCGAGGCAGACCAGGTCGTAGGCGGTGAGACGCAACCGATCGACGGCGGCGGCGCCGTCGTTGGCCACGTCGACGGCGTAGCCCTCGCGCCGGAGCCCCCGGGCCAGGGCGTCGGCCAGGTCGACCTCGTCCTCCACGACCAAGAGCCGCATCCCCGCAGGTTACGGCCGCGAGCCGAAAGGTGAGGTGAGAGCCCCCCGATCCCCGGTCCTGCCGGTTCGGTGGGCCTCGCCGGCCTCTAGCCTGTCGGGGTCCCTTGACCCGGAGGATCCATGGCCGACACCCCGTCGCTCGACAAGACCAGCCCGCCATCGCCCTCGGAGGCGGCCGCGCTGCTCGATCGGGTGCAGTCGGAGGTCCGCAGGGTGATCGTGGGCCAGGACCGGGCGATCGAGAGGCTCCTGGTGGCGCTGCTGGCCAAGGGCCACGTCCTCCTCGAGGGCGTCCCCGGCCTGGCCAAGACGCTCGCCGCCGAGACCCTGTCCCGCACCGTCGACGGCACCTTCTCCCGCATCCAGTTCACGCCCGACCTCCTGCCCGCCGACGTGATGGGCACCCGGATCTTCCGGGCCAGCAAGGAGGAGTTCGACATCGAGCTGGGCCCGGTGTTCGTCAACTTCCTGCTGGCCGACGAGATCAACCGGGCCCCGGCCAAGGTGCAGTCCGCCCTGCTCGAGGTCATGGCCGAGCGCCAGGTCTCCATTGGCGGCAAGACGTTCCCCGTGCCGAACCCCTTCCTGGTGCTCGCCACCCAGAACCCGATCGAGTCCGAGGGCGTGTACCCCCTGCCCGAGGCCCAGCGCGACCGCTTCCTCATGAAGGTCGTCGTCGACTACCCGACCGCCGGCGAGGAGGTCGACATCGTCTACCGGATGGGCGTGGACCCGCCCGAGGCCGAGGCCGTCATCGGCCTGCCGAACCTCATCGGGCTCCAGCGCGCCGCCGACGCCATCCGGGTCGATCGGGCCGTGGTCGACTACGCCGTCACCGTCGTGCTGGCCACGCGGTACCCGGGCAACTACGCCCTGTCGGACATCGAGCCGCTGATCACCTACGGCGGCTCGCCCCGCGCCAGCCTGGGGCTGATCCGGGCCGGCCGGTCGCTGGCGCTGATGCGGGGCCGCGACCACCTGGTCCCCCAGGACGTCTTCGACGTCGCCCCCGACGTGCTGCGCCACCGGCTGGTGATGTCGTACGAGGCGCTGGCCCAGGGCATCACCGCTGACCAGATCCTCGCCCGGGTGCTGTCCACCGTGCCCGCCCCCCGTCAGATCCGCGAAGCCGGCACCGGGTCGTACCGCCCGGAGAGCTACCGCCCGGAGGCCGCGCCCCAGCACGGCGCGGCCTACGGCGAGGCCACGGGGACCTACGGCGCGACCGGCACCTATGGCGCGCCGGGCGGTGCCTACGGCACCCCGGGCGGCTACGGCCGCGAGGCTCCCGCCGGCGGCTACGGCGCCGCGCCCGCCGCCGGGCCCGCGACCGGCGCCTACGCCGCCCCGGCCCCCGCGCCGGCGGCGCCGACCGGGCCCTTCACCGGCGCCGGCGGGCCGCCCCCCGGGGTCGAGACCGCCCCGGGCCCGGGCTCCGACGACGCACCCTGGGGCGCCCCCGACGAGTCGCACCGCAACCCCGGCCCGCCCCCGCCGCCGGCCCCGGACTCCTGGGCCCCGCCCGCCGACCGCGGCGAGGGCTAGGCCGAGACCGCGATGCCGCCCGTCGTCAACGTCCCCCCGAGGGTCAACCAGAGCGATCCCAGCGAGGTGCTGCGGCGCCTCGACCTGGTGGTGCGCCGCCGCCTCGACGGCCTGCTCAACGGCGAGTACCTCGGCCTCGTGCCCGGGCACGGCACCGAGCAGGGCGAGACCCGGCTCTACACGCCGGGTGACGACGTCCGCCGGATCGACTGGAACGTCACCGCCCGGATGACCGAGCCCTACATCCGCGAGACCATCGCCGACCGCGAGCTCGAGTGCTGGATCCTGGCCGACGACTCCCCCAGCCTCGACTTCGGCACCGCCCTCTGCGAGAAGCGCGACCTGGCCGTGTCGGCCGCCTCCGCCATCGGCTTCATCACCCACCGGACGGGCAACCGGCTCGGCGCCGTGCTGGCCGGGCCCGACGCCCGCCAGATCGTCCCCGCCCGCGGGGGCAAGGACCACCTGATGGCCGTGCTGCACCGCCTCGTCTCGGCCGCCCGGCACCCCAGCGGCCGCACCGACCTGGCCGGCGCCCTCGACTCGTTGGGCGGGATCGCCCGGCGCCGGGGCCTCGTCGTCGTCGTGTCCGACTTCCTCGAGGACCCCGACCTGTGGCGCCGCCCCCTGGCGCGGCTGGGCGTCCGCCACGAGGTGCTCTGCATCGAGATCGTCGATCCCCGGGAGATCGAGCTGCCGTCGGTCGGCGTCCTCCACATGGTCGACCCGCGCAGCGGCGAGCTGTTCGAGATCCAGACGGCCAACCCCAAGATCCGCGAGCGGTACGCCGCCGCCGCAGCCGCCCAGCGGGGCGCCATCGCCGAGGCCATCCGGGCCGCGGGATCCGACCACCTGCAGCTGCGCACCGACCGCGACTGGCTGCTCGACATCGTCCGCTTCGTGGCCCAGCGTCGCGAGCGCACCCGCGACATCGCCCCCCGCACCTCCGCCTGACGTCCATGAGAGAGCACGCGTGATCGCACTCACCTACCTCGACACCGGGAAGGCCTGGCTGTTCCTCGTGCCGGTCGCCCTGGTGGTCGCCTACGTGGTCCTCCAGACCCGGCGCCGGACCTACGCCGTCCGCTTCACCAACCTGGACCTGCTCCAGAGCGTCGCCCCCCGCTCCCCCGGCTGGCGCCGCCACATCCCCGCCATCTGCCTGATCCTCGGCCTGATCGTCCTGGTCGGGGCGATGATGCGCCCGGCGCGTGAGGAGCGGGTGCCCCGGGAGCGGGCCACGGTGATCATGGCGATCGACACCTCGCTGTCGATGATGGCCGAGGACGTCGAGCCCGATCGGCTGACCGCGGCCCAGGCCGCGGCCAAGACCTTCCTGACCATCCTCCCGCCGAAGATCAACGTCGGCCTGGTGAGCTTCAACGGCACCGGCACCATCCTCGTGCCCCCGACCACCGACCGGGCTCAGGTACGGACGGCCATCGACCGGCTCGAGCTCGACGAGCGCACCGCCATCGGCGAGGCCATCTTCACCTCGCTGCAGGCCATCCGGCAGGCCCCGCCGGCCGAGGGCGACGAGGACAACGAGGACGTCCCGGCCCGGATCGTCCTCATGTCGGACGGCAAGACCACGGTCGGCCGGCCCGACAGCGTCGGCGCCCAGGCCGCCAAGGACGCCGGGGTGCCGGTCAACACCATCGCCTTCGGCACCGAGAACGGCGTGATCGTCCTCCCCGAGGAGCCCGCCCCCATCCCCGTCGACGTCGACCACGAGGCCCTCGAGGCCATCGCCGAGCAGACCGACGGCAAGGCCTTCCGGGCCGCCACCGAGGGCGAGCTGCGCGAGGTCTACCGCAACATCGGGTCGTCGATCGGCTACGAGATCGAGTTCCGCGAGATCTGGCACCTCTACGTCCAGGGCGGCTTCGTCTGGCTGATCCTCGGCTCCTGTCTCTCCCTCCTCTGGTTCAGCCGCCTGCCCTGACCCCGGCGAACTCGGGGGAGTAGGTGCCCAGAACCGGGCGTCTACTCCCCCGAGTTCGAGATGGGTCAGCAGGTGAGGGTCAGGTGGAACCCGCGGTTCTGGAGGGCGCCGGCGGCGTCCGAGGTGAACACGTAGACCTTGGTGTTGTCGGCGGAGTCGGGGCCGATCATGGCGTAGCCGTTCCCGGTGGTGCCGTTGACCGCGGCGGTGGCGACGCACTGATCGACGGTGCGGTCGAACTGGATCAGGTACTGACCTTGGAACGGGCGGGTCACGCCCAGGACCCGGGATCCCCTCTCCAGGGTGCCGGCCGAGGTGACGATGGCGGCGAGGGGCTTGACGTAGTACCCCTGCACGTCGATGGCGACGTGGGTGGCGGAGCCGAAGGCGCGGACCCGCAGGTCCGACGCCACGCCGCAGCTGACGTTGCAGATGGCGAGGGCGCCGGTGTTCGACGGGTTGAAGTTGCGGATGTAGTTCAGGAACGTCGAGGTCGTCTCGGTCGAGCCCGACGGCCACAGCCGCAGGTAGCCGGTGCCGGCGGGCGACACCGCGGTGACGGTCGCCTCGATCGCGACCGCCGCCACCGGCACGCCGCAGCCCCCCGCCTTGCCGCCCTGGCCGGCGTACTGCCCGGAGATGGTCTCGGGACCCTTCACCTTGAGGATGCGGAAGTTGCCGGCACCGATGGGCGAGCCGCCCTGGCCCTGGCGGGTGTCGTAGAGACGGCATCCGGGGAGGGGGACGAACTCGGTCTCGGTGATGCCGGCGCCGGTGTCGCGGGGCGTGGGCTGCGCCGCCAGCACGTCGGACGGGATGGTCCGCGGCGCGTCCTGGTCCTGGGCCTGGACCCGGGTGGCCACCACGGCCGAGGTGGCCAGGGCCGCCACCAGCAGGATCGCCTTCGTCGTCGGTCTCATCGGGGGATCTCCTCTCGGCCGGGGCGTGTCCCCGCGCTCGATCCGGAGGCGTGTCATGCCCGTGCCACCGCGGCGCGGCGTAGCCTCCCGCCGTGGGCGCAGGCGGTGACCGCTTCGTGGGCCGGGCGGAGGAGCTGGCGCTCCTGCGCCGGGTGGCCACCGACGACGGCCCCTCGGCGATCGTGCTCTCGGGACCGATGGGCATCGGCAAGTCCCGCCTGGTCGACGAGCTGGGCCGCCAGCTGCGGTCCGAGGGCGGGGTGGTGGCGGTCGGGCGCACCTGGCCCGACGGCGACGGGCCCGCCCTGTGGCCGTGGTTCGAGGTGCTCGACACCCTGGGCGTGGACCGGGACGTGCTGGCCGGGCCGGCGGCCGATCGGGCCGATCGCTTCGCCCGCACGCTCGCCGCCCTCGCCGCCCTCGACCCGGCGCCCACGCTGATCGTCGACGATCTCCACACCGCCGACGTCGAGACGCTGCTGCTGACCCGGCTGGTCGTCCGGGCCGCCGGCGGCTGGCGGGGCGGGATCGTCGGCACCCGCCGACCCGGGCCGACGGGGTCGGATCCGGTCGACGCCCTCCTCGACGCCATCGAGCGCGACGCCCGCCTGGTGCCGCTCGACGGGCTGGGCCTCGACGAGGTGGCCGCGCTGCTCCGCCGCTCCGAGCCCACCGTCGCCGACGACGTGGTCCGGCTCGTCAGCGACCTGACCGGGGGCAACCCGCTGCGACTCCGAGCCCTGGCCGCGGTTCCACCGGGCCGCTCGGGATGGGTCGCGGCCCGGGTCGAGGACGACGTCGAGGCCCGGCTGGCCGCGCTGCCCCCGCCCGCCCGCGACCTGGTGGCGGCGGCCGCGGTCATCGGGGGCACGGCCGGGGCCTCCGAGCTCGCCGCGGCCTGCGGGACGACGCCCGCGACGGTGGCCGAGGCCGTCGGTCCGGCCATCGCCTCGGGTCTGCTGGCCGAGCGGGCCGGGGGCGTCGTGCTCACCCACGACGCCGTGCGGGAGATCGTCCTGGCCGGGTTGCGCCCGGCCGACCGGGGCGCCCTGCACGCCCGTCTCGGCGCCCACCTCGCCGGCGGGACGGCCGACGATCGCGGGCGCGGCGCCCAGCACGCCCTGGCTGCGGCCGAGCTCGGGGTCGCCGACCTCGACGAGGCCGTCGCCGTCGCCCGCCCGGCCGCCGCCGACCTCCGCCGGGGCCCGTCGCTCGTCGCCGCCGATGCCCTCCTCGAACGGGCCGTCGCCACCACGAGGGCGCGCGGCCACCGGCCACCGGCCGACCTCCTCGTCGAACGGGCCGAGACCACCCTCGCCTGCGGCCGGCTCCAGGACGCCCGGCGGCGGTTCGAGGAGGCCGCGGCCGAGGCCGAGCGGGTCGACGATCGGGTCAGCCGGGCCCGGGCCGCCCTCGGGCTGGGCGGGGTGTGGCTGGGCGAGCACCGCGAGAGCGCGACGGCCGAGCGGGTGCGCCAGCTGCAGGCGTCGGCGCTGGCCGACCTCCCCGCCGACGAGACCGTGCTGCGGGCCCGCCTCACCGTGCGGATCGCGGCCGAGGACGCCTACCGGCGGGGCACGACCGACGACCTCGACGCCCTTCTGGCCCCGGTGCGGGCCACCGGCGACCCGTCGGCCCTCGTCGAGGGCCTGTCGCTGGTGCACCACGCCACCATGCACCCGGGCCTGGAGCAGGCCCGCCTGGCGCTGGCCGACGAGCAGCTCCTCGTCGGGACGGCCAGTGGGGCCGAGCTGTCGGTCCTCGTCGCCCTGGTGTGGCGGGCCGTCGACCTCTTCCTCGTCGGCGACACGACC
>DASVEC010000435.1:0-5069 GCA_036380755.1 Iamia sp.
CGTATCGCCATGACCCGCCACATCAAGCGTGGCGGCAAGGTCTGGATCAACGTCTTCCCCGACAAGCCCGTCACCGAGAAGCCGGCCGAGACCCGCATGGGCTCGGGCAAGGGCAACCCCGAGTACTGGGTCGCCGTGGTCAAGCCGGGCCGGATCCTGTTCGAGCTGTCGTATCCCGACGAGGCCGTGGTCGTCGAGGTCGGCGATGTCGGACGTGGCCATCAGAACTCGACCTCCCGGGGCACGAACTTGCACTTGATGGGCAGCTTCTGGATGGCCCGGTCGATGGCCTCGCGGGCGACGATCGGGTCGGAGTAGCTGAGCTCGAAGAGGATCCGGCCCGGCTTCACCACGGCGACCCAGCGCTCCGGGTTGCCCTTGCCCGAGCCCATGCGGGTCTCGGCCGGCTTCTCGGTGACGGGCTTGTGGGGGAAGACGTTGATCCAGACCTTGCCGCCACGCTTGATGTGGCGGGTCATGGCGATACGGGCGGCCTCGATCTGGCGAGCAGTGACCCACCCGGGCTCGAGGGCCTGGATGCCGTAGTCGCCGAAGGTGACCGCGGTGCCGCCCTTGGCGGGGCCCTTGGTGCGGCCGCGATGCGTCTTGCGGTGCTTGACCTTGCGGGGCATCAACATGTTCAGTCACCGTCCCCGGGGCGGAAGTGGGGGGTCTCGTGGTGGTCGCGGACCGACCGCTCGATTGCCTCCTCCTCCTCGAGGAGCTTCTCGAACTCGGGATCGGCCTCGCCCACCAGGGGCTTGGCCTCCTCCTCGGCGGGAGCACCGTCGGCGGCGGGGGTGGCGGGAGCATCGGCCAGCGCCGGGCGGCGGCCCTTGGAGGACACGACCGGGCGCGGGGCCTGGGCCTGACCCGAGGTCTCGCCGACGGCCATGGCGGCCTCCTTGGCGATCTTCTCCTCGGTGGAGGCCTTGTAGGGCAGGATGTCGCCCTTGTAGATCCAGACCTTGACGCCGATGCGGCCCGAGGACGTCTTGGCCTCGCGGAAGCCGTAGTCGATGTCGGCGCGCAGCGTGTGCAGCGGCACCCGACCCTCGCGGTACCACTCGGTCCGGCTCATCTCCGAGCCACCGAGACGACCCGAGCACTGGACCCGGATGCCGAGGGCGCCGGCCTTCTGGGCGTTCTGGACGGCCCGCTTCATGGCCCGGCGGAAGGCGACACGGCCGGCGAGCTGGTCGGCGACGCCCTGGGCGATGAGGGCGGCGTCGAGCTCGGGCTGCTTGATCTCCTGGATGTTGAGCTGGACCCGGTTGTTGCCGGTGATCTTGGTGAGACCGGCCCGGAGCTCGTCGGCCTGGGCGCCACGACGACCGATGACGATGCCGGGGCGAGCCGTGTGGACGTCGACCCGGACCCGGTCACGGGTGCGCTCGACCTCGATGCGGCTGATGGCGGCGTGGGGCAGCGTCGACATGATCATGTCGCGGACCTTCCAGTCCTCGATGACCAGATCGGCGTACTCCGCCCGACCGGCGAACCAGCGCGACTTCCAGTCGGTGGTGACGCCGAGGCGGAACCCGTAGGGGTTGACCTTCTGTCCCATTTACTTGTCCTCGTCCTTGCTGGCGTCGTCGTCGTCGCCCTCGTCGCTGTCCTCGGCGGCGTCGTCGCCGGCCTCGTCGACCTCGTCGGCCGGGTCGTCGGCGCTACCGGCGGCCTCGTCGACGGCGGCCTCGGCCTCGGTGACCTCGTCGGTCGCGGTGACCTCGTCGGTCTCGGTGACCTCGTCCTCGGTGATCTCGTCGGTGGAGGTGTCCTCGGCGGCGGCGCTCTCGCCCTTGGACTTGGCCACCCGGGCCCGCCGGTCGGCGGCCGGGGTGCGGCGGCGACCGCCGCGCCCGCCCTCGGTGGTGAGGCCGGCCTGGTTCTTCTCCCGCCAGCGGCGCAGCTCGGCCTCGTCCATGCGGCCGACGATCACCGTGATGTGGCAGGTGCGCTTGCGGATGCGCGTGGCCCGGCCACGGGCACGGGGCCGCCAGCGCTTGAGGGTCGGGCCCTCGTCGGCGTAGCAGGCGACGACCTTCAGCGTGTCGGGGTCGTGGCTGTCGTTGTTCTGGGCGTTGGCCACAGCCGAGGCCAGCGCCTTGCGGATGACCCGGGCGATGTCGCGCTCGGTGAAGGCGAGCACCTGGTCGGCGTCGCTCACGTGGAGGTCGCGGATGAGGTCGAGGACCTCACGGGCCTTGTAGGCCGAGACCCGCACGTAGCGGACCTGAGCGCGCGTCCCGGGACGCTCGTTGGTCTTCACACCGCTTCCGCCGGCCATCAGCGACGACCTCGCACGGACTTCTCCTGGCCGGCGTGGTACCGGAAGGTGCGGGTGGGGGCGAACTCGCCCAGCTTGTGCCCGACCATCGACTCGGTGATGTACACCGGGACGTGCTTGCGCCCGTCGTGGACGGCGATGGTGTGGCCGACCATGTCGGGGATGATCGTGGAGCGGCGGGACCAGGTCTTGATGACCTTCTTCTCGCCCTTCTCGTTGAGACCATCGACCTTGGCCAACAGGTGCCCGTCGACGAACGGGCCCTTCTTCAGTGAACGGGGCATTCGGGTTACCTCCGCGAGCCGCGGGTGCGGCGGCGCCGGACGATGAGCTTCTGGGACGGCTTGTTGGTGTCGCGGGTACGGCCCTCGGGCTTGCCCCAGGGGGACACCGGGTGGCGACCACCCGAGGTCTTGCCCTCACCACCACCGTGGGGGTGGTCGACGGGGTTCATGGCGACGCCACGGGTCTGGGGGCGGACGCCCTTCCAGCGGTTGCGGCCGGCCTTGCCGACCTTGATGAGCTCGGCCTCGGCGTTGCCGACGATGCCGACGGTGGCCCGGCAGTCGATCGGCACCCGGCGCATCTCGGTGCTGGGGAGGCGCAGGGTGGCGAACTCGCCCTCCTTGGCCACCAGCTGGACGCTGGAGCCGGCGCTGCGGGCCATGCGGCCGCCGCCACCGGGCTTGAGCTCGACGTTGTGGATCGTCGTGCCGACCGGGATGTAGCGCATCGGCATGGCGTTGCCGGGACGGATCTCGGCGCCCTGGCCCGACTGGAGCCGGTCGCCGACCTTCACGTCGCGCGGGGCGATGATGTAGCTCTTGGCCCCGTCGAGGTAGTGCAGCAGGAGGATGCGGCAGTTGCGGTTCGGGTCGTACTCGACCGCCGCGACCTTGGCCGGCACGCCGTCCTTGGTGCGACGGAAGTCGACCTGGCGGTACTGGCGCTTGTGGCCACCGCCCTTGTGACGGGCCGTCTTGTGACCGCCGTTGTTGCGGCCACCGGTCTTGGGCTTGGGGCCGACCAGCGACTTCTCGGGCGTCGTCTTGGTGATCTCGGAGAAGTCCGAGACCGTCTGGAACCGACGACCGGCGCTAGTGGGCTTGCGCTTCCTGAGTGCCATGAGTGCCTCAGCTCTCGAACAGGTCGATCGAGTCACCCTCGGCGAGAGTGACGATGGCCCGCTTGGTGGAGGACTTGGATCCGACCTTGCCGGTGCGGCGGTTCCGGGTCTTCTTGCCCTGGCGGTTGAGCGTGTTCACCTTCAGCACGGTGACGTCGAAGATCGACTCCACCGCATCGCTGATCTCGGGCTTGGAGGCCGAGGGGTGGACGATGAACGTGTACTGGTTGGCCTCGAGCAGGGCGTAGGACTTCTCGCTCACGACCGGCTTCAGGAGCACCTGGCGGGGGTCCTTCACGACGCGTCCTCCTTCTCCAGGCTCGGCGTGTCCTCGGCATCGGCATGGCCGCCGCGGGACAGCGGGCTGTCGGTGGGAACGGTGCCGGCGGTGAAGACGACCCAGTCGCTGACCAGGACGTCGTAGGCGTTCAGCTCACCGGGGACCAGGATGTGGACGTCGGTGAGGTTGCGGAAGCTCTTCCAGGTGGCGGTGTCCTCGGCCGCCACGACGAGGAGGACCTTGCCCTCGACGCCGATCTTGCCCAGGGCCTCGACGGCCTGCTTGGTGCTCGGGGCGTCGAAGCCGAGGTCGACGATCTTGACCTTGCCGTCGGCGGCCCGGTCGGACAGGGCCGAGCGCAGGGCCAGGCGCACCATCTTCTTGGGGGTCCGCTGCGAGTAGCTGCGGGGCTTGGGCCCGAGGGCCACGCCACCGCCGGTCCACATCGGGGAACGGGTCGAGCCCGCACGGGCCCGACCGGTGCCCTTCTGCTTCCAGGGCTTGGCGCCGCCGCCGCGGACCTCGGCCCGGGTCTTGGTCGACTGGGTGCCGGCCCGGCGGGCGGCCAGCTGGGCCGTCACGACCTGGTGGAGCACGGCGCCGTTGGGCTCGATGCCGAACACGGCGTCGTCGAGCTCGGTGGTGGAGGTCTTCTTGCCCGAGGCGTCGAGCACGTCGATCTTGGGCATCAGGCGCCCTTCCCCGCGGCCTTGGCCGCGTTGCGCACGAGCACCAGGCCGCCCTTCGGGCCGGGCACGGCGCCCTTGATGAGCAGGAGGTTCCGCTCGACGTCGGCCCGCACGACCTCGAGGTTCAAGGTGGTGACCTTCTCGCCACCGGCCCGGCCGGCCATCTTCTGGCCCTTGAACACCCGGGCCGGAGTGGCGCAGGCGCCGATGGAGCCGGGCGCACGGTGGACCCGGTGGGCGCCGTGGCTGGCCCGCTGGCCGGAGAAGCCGTGACGCTTCATGCCGCCGGCGAAGCCCTTGCCCTTGCTGACGGCGGTGACGTCGATGAGGCCGCCCTCGACCAGGATGTCGACGCCGAGCGTCTGGCCGACGGAGTACTCGGACACGTCGTCGAGGCGGAGCTCGACGAGGCGGGGCCCGGCCTCGACGTCGGCCTTGGCGAACTGGCCGGCGACCGGCTTGGAGAGCTTCGAGGCCTTCTTCTGGCCGAAGGTCACCTGCAGGGCGCTGTAGCCGTCGCGCTCGGGCGTCTTGATCTTGACGACACGGACCGGCTCGACCTGCAGGACGGTCACCGGGACGACGTTGCGCTCGTCATCCCAGATCTGCGTCATGCCGAGCTTGGACCCGACGATCGCTTTGGTTGCCATGGCTCTCTCTTCTCGCGGAGGAACGGGCGGTCCG
>DASVEC010000436.1:0-12201 GCA_036380755.1 Iamia sp.
GCTGCCGACGACGCTGGGGGCGAAGGCCAGCACGGCGACCAGGCCGATGGCGATGACCTGGACCCGGGTGCGCTCGGAGACGCCCCGGCCGTCGACCAGCACCGCCAGCACGACGGCGCCCAGGGCCAGCAGGTTGATGCGCGTGCCCGACCACAGCACGGCGACGGCGAACAGCCCCATCAGCAGGAGGCCGAGACGCCGGTCGCGGCGGTGCGAGACGGTGGCCACGACAGCGGCGAAGGCGGTGACCATCATGTCGGCGAAGCCGAACGGGGCGATCAGCACCGAGCCGACCCGCACCGGGTCGGTGCGCATCCACCCGAGCGTCTCGGCCAGGGGCCGGCCCGAGAGCCCGGCGACCTCCTGGTAGTAGCGCAGCATCCCGGCGTCGTAGAGCGTCCGCTGGATGAAGCCCTCGGGGTCGAGCCACTGGTAGGCGCCGCCGAGGGCGAGCAGGGCGGCCGCGCCCAGGGCCCAGGTCAGCAGCTGGCGGCGCTCCTCCCGGGTTGGCGCGAGCCAGCGCACGCCGAGGAACATGCCGACGAACAGGCCCTGCTCCCGGAGGGCGATCAGCCGGGCGTCGCCGGTCAGGGGTTCGAGGGCGATGAGCGGCGTGATCAGGTACCACGTGCCCACCAGGCCGAGGTACGTGAGGGCGATGCGGTCGAGCGGGGCCATCGTCGTGCCCCGGGCGCGGTGGGCCCGGTAGCCGGCGATGACGGTCGCGATCACCACCGAGTCCTTGAGCAGGGCGCCGCCGCGCACCACGCCCGGGGGGATCCCGGCGGTGAGGGCGAGCGACAGGAAGAACACGCTGGCCGGCACGACCACCAACGTGAGGCGCAGGGCCAGCAGCGGGCGCCGGACCATGGCCACCAGCACGATGGCGCTGAGGAAGACCGACAGCAGCATCTCGACGCCGATGCCGACGAAGAACCCGATCACCAGGGCGAACCAGAGGGCAATGCCGATGCCGACGGCGATGACCGCCTCGCCCCGCCGGGTGTGGGCCAGCAGGTGCCACGCCCACGCCCCCCACCGTTCTGTCCATCCTCGTGGCGCTCGGCGCGGCATGCGGGTCGACAGAAGGGGGATCACGACCAGAGTCCCTGGCTCAGGCGCGCGACGACCTCGGCCTCGAAGCGGGCGACCGCAGCGGCACCCTCGGCCCGATCGGCGGCGCGGGTGGCGAGGGCGTCGTCGACGGCGGTCGTCGGGTCGAGCAGGAGGTGCGGCGGGCGGAGGGTGAGGTCGGCCGGGCGGGCGACGGTGGTGAGGGTGGGGACGCCGCAGGCCAGCGGGGTGCGCAGGCTCATGCGGCCGTCGGTGGCGCCCTCGGCGAAGGGGGCGATGGCGAGGGACCAGCGGCTGATCAGCGGGGCCAGGTCGGCCGACGGCACCCGTCCCAGGTGGGTGATCCGGGGCGTCCCGGCGGGCCACGGAGCCTCGGCCCAGCCCTCGCCGACGGTCTCGACGCGGACGTCGGCCTGCGTCTGCAGGGCGGTGGTCGCCACGTCGAGGCCCTTGTCCGCCCGGGCGGTGCCGAAGAGGCCGACGACGGGCGGGTCGGCCGGTGGCCCCGCGGCGGCGCGCAGCGGGGTGCCGTTGGCCGGGGGCAGGACCCGCACCTCGACCCGGCGGGCGACCCGGCCGCCCCGGCTGCGGCGGACGGCGTCGGCCTCGGTCTCGGTCGAGACCACGACGCGGCCGCGGCCGACGACGAGGAGGAGGTCGAGCAGGGCCCGCCGCTCGCCGAAGATGGCGTACTCGTGGAGGTGCCAGCGCAGGCGGCGCCGGGCCGCCACCGCGATCAGGGCCAGGGCGATCGTGGCCCGCAGCGAGCTGACCGTCGACCGGGTCGGGTAGGCGACGACGACCGGGGCGCCGGCCCGGCGGGCGCGGCGGGCGGCGCGCACGGCGGCGCCGATCCGCCGGGGGTCGACCGTCGCCGGTCGGGGGTCGACGGCCTCGAGGGCGGCCGCCTCCGACGCCCCCACGCCGCAGGTCTCACTCCCGAGGTCGCCGCACACGAGCAGCCCGGACGCGCTCACGCGCGGTCTGGTTCGCTCGCTGCGATCGCTCACGTCGTCGGCTCCGGGAGCTGGTGGAGGAGGCCGATGCCGGCCAGGGCCTCGCGCACCTCGTCGAGGTTGACGATCTCGTCGGTGACCGAGCGGGGCCGGGTGCGGGTGAGGTCGGTGGCGACGGGCACCCGATCGATGCCGAGGTGGTCGAAGACCCGGTCGCACGTCGCCTGGTGCCGGGTGGGGTCGTCGAGGTCGGTCTCGTAGGTGACGGTCAGGCGGTCCCGGCCGGCGAGGGCCTCGTCCTCGTGGTTCAGGTGGTCCATCTGGTAGCCGCAGGCGCGGATCAGCTCGGCGCAGTCGATGACCCGCGTGGGATCGATGGCCTCGTCGGCGGCGCGGTGGTACTCGCCCGTGGCGCGGGCCCGCAGGACGCTCAGCGACTGGAGGACGACGTTCTCCCGGCGCAGGTGGATGATGGCGTAGCCCCGATCGGCGAGGTCGCCGAGGAAGCGGGCCGGGTCGAGCGCCGGCTGCTGGAACCGGGTGAGGTCCTGGATCTTGACCTTGAAGCCCCACGCCCGGTCGAGGTGCCGGGCCCGGCGGCTGGCCACCCACATCCGGGGGAAGAGGACGTCGCGGTCGAGGATCTCGACGTCGTGGTACACGAGCGGGTGGGCGCCCATCAGCGAGCGCAGCAGCTCCGAGCCCGAGCGCCCGCTGGTCAGGACCACGAAGGTCGGCCGGGGCCGGGTGACGTGCCGGAGCGAGCGAGGCAGCATCAGCGCCTCGCTGCGCAGCTCCTGCAGTCGGCTGCGGGGCCGGTTGCCGTGCCACTCCTCGGCGATGGGGCCGCGCCCGGCCCCAGGTTGCACCGGCGTGCGGCGGGTGGTCGGGTTCACGGCGCGCTCCCCGGGCCGGAGGGCAAGAGGCCGCGGGCGCCGAGGGCGGCCAGCAGACGCTCGGCCTGGGCGTCCCAGGTGTGGCTGTGCTCGACGAGGTCCCGGCCCCGCGCCACCATGTCGCCGCCCCCGTCGGCCCCATCGCTCCCGTCGGTCAGCGCGCCGACGGTGGCGCGCGCCAGGCCGGGGGCGTCGTCGGCCACCCGGGCGTGGACGCCGTCCTCGATGCCCAGCCCGGCCAGGCCGACGGTGGTCCCGACGAGCGCCCGCCGACCGGCCAGTGCCTCGAGCGCCTTGAGCCGGGTGCCCGTGCCGTAGCGGAGCGGCACGACGACGACCTTGGCCGCCGCCATCTCCACGGCCATGTCGGCCACGTCGGCGTGGACGGCGACGCCGGGGCGCTCGCCCAGGGCCCGCACCTCGGGGGTCGGCCCCCGGCCGGCCAGCACCAGCTCGGCCTGGGGGACGGCGGCCCGGACCGCGGGCCAGGCCTCGTCGACGAACCAGCGGGCCCCGTCGACGTTGGGGCCGTAGAAGAGCGTCCCCGGCAGGAGCACCCGGCAGCGCGTGGGCGGGCCGAGGTCCGCAGTGGTGACGTCGACGCCGTTGGGCACGACGACCAGCCGTTCGTCGCCCAGGTCGGCGGCGTCGCCCTCGGTGACGACGACCGTGAGGTCGGCGGCCGCGGCGGCGGCGCGCTCGAGCTCGCCGGCGGTGGTCGCGTAGCGGCGGAGCCGGAGCCGCCGCATCCCCGTGGCCCGGTCGGCCTCGGCGGCCAGCTGGGTCGACGGGCGGTGGAAGAGGTGGGTGACGACGGGTCCGCCCGCCTCGGCCGCCAGACGCTGGGCCGCGAGGTGGCACAGCACCGCCGTGGCTCCCGTCTCGCCGAGCCAGGCCCGGGGCACCTGGGCGAGGAAGGGGGCGACGGCGTCGACCTCGGGGACGGAGCGGCCGACGAGGCCCCGGGCGGCGGCGACCGCGGGCCGGTGCTCGACACCCCGGTCGGGCGAGACCAGCACCAGCCCGTCCACGGCATCGGCGACGGCGGGGTCGACGTCGGGGCCGAGGGCCACGAGGCGGACCGACACCTCGGTGGCCAGCCGGCGCAGGAGGTGGGTGTGACGGATCCCGCCCCCGCCTCCCGTCACCAGGTCGACGGGTTCGGGCGCCACCCACAGCAGCGGCGCCCTCATGACGTCTCACCCCCGACCTTTGAGCGCCTGGCATCGGTATTCGATGTCGGCCGCTCAAAGTTCGTCTCGTCGCGAGGGCCGAGGCGGTCGTCGCCCTCGGCCAGGCCCTGGCGGAGGCCGGCGGCGTAGGCGGCCCGGCAACGGGCGGCGGTCAGGGCGACGACGAGGCTCGGGCGCTCGTCGCCCGGGTGGCGGAGCTCGTGCAGGGCGGTGCGCCAGGGGGCGGGGGTGGCCGGCCGGGGGCAGCCGGCCTCGGCCCACGCCGCGGTGAGACGGCCGTGGTTGTGGCCGTAGCGGTGGTACTGGGCGCGGAGGCCGGCGACCTCGGTGCGGGGCTCCCAGTCGAGGACGGCGTCGGGCGCGGCCCGGAAGGTACCGACCCCGTGGTGCTGGACGGCCCAGCAGAGGTCGACGTCGCCGCCCCCCCGGACCTCGGCGAACCCGCCGACGACGTCGAGGGCCGACCGCCGCACAGCGAGGTGGCAGGTCGGGGCGTAGGGGAGGAACGGGGCCGAGTCGGCCGCGGCCAGCTGGAGGGGCTGGAGGTGGTGGGCGGCCCGGGCGGCGCGCGACGGGCCCGTCCCCACCCGGACGTCGCCCCCGACGACGGCGACGGCCTGGTCCTCGAACGGCGCCACGACGGCCGCGGCCCAGCCCGGCCGGGGCCGGCAGCGGACGTCGACGAAGGCCACGATCGGGTGGGCGGCCTGGCGCCAGCCCTCGTTGCGGGCGGCGTAGGGGCCCTCCGGCGCGGGCCGCCGGATCACGCGGGCTCCAGCCGCCTCGGCGCGGGGGGCGGTGGCATCGGCACTGCCGTCGTCGACCACGACGACCTCGCCCCCGATGGCCTCGACCGCGGCGAGGAAGTCGCTCACGGCCGCGGTCACGAGGTCCTGCTCGTCTCGCACCGGCAGCACCACGCTGACGCTCATGACGCCACGCCCCGCAGGCGACGCCGCACGGCGCGGGCCCGGTCCTCCAGCGACGGGACCTCGTCGTTGCCGGGCTGCTCCCACCAGCGGGCCGGCGTGGCGGAGCCGGCGATGCGGCGCTGGAACACCACGGCGTCGTCGACGGCGTGGCGGGCGGACCAGCCCTCGGTGTCGGCCCGCAGCCGGCCGACGACCTCGGCCACGGCGCCGATGCGGGCCCGCTCCAGCACGAGGAGCCCGCCGGCCCGGAGCAGCGGCGTGGTGAAGAGGACGTCGAGGGCCGGCAGGGGGGCGGCGTGGTCGCCGTCGACCAGCACCAGGTCGAAGGTCTCGGGGGCGAGGCGGCGGTCGGCGGTCGCCGCCGGCAGGTGGTGCTCGGACCGGCACGCCACCAGCTCGACCCCGTCGAGGGCGATGTCGTGGTCGGCACACCAGGCCCGGATGCGAGTGTGCTCGTCGGGGTCGGGAGCGATGGCGACGTGGCGGTCGGTCACCAGGCCGAGGGTGATCGTCGACCAGCCGCAGCCGGTCTCCAGGCTGGCGCCGCCGAGGGGGACCTCGCCGACCAGCCACTCGAGCACGCGGGACGGGGGCCGGTGGTGGAGGCTGTCGGGCCGGCCGGACGGGAACGACGGGCCCTCGGTCCGCAGCCGGCGGAGGGCGGCCTGGGCGTCCTGGCGGGAGGTCATCGGGCCACCGCCTCGGCGTAGACGTCGAGGGTGGCGGCGGCGGCCCGGTCCCAGGTGAACCGGGCGGCTCGCTCCCGCCCGCGGCGGACCAGGCCGGCCCGCCAGGCGGGGTCGTCGTCGAGACGGGCGATGGCGGCGGCCCAGGCGTCGGGGTCGTCGGACAGGACGCACGCGGCGCCGCCGGTCACCTCGGCGACCGCCGGCGCCGCCCCGGCCAGCACCGGCGCCCCGGCCGCCATGGCCTCGAGCGGGACCAGGCCGAAGCCCTCGTCGCGGGACGGGTGGACGACGGCCCGGGCGCCGGCCATCAGGGTCGGGAGGTCGGCCCCGTCCACGAAGCCGGCGAGGCGGACCCGGGCCCCGAGGCCCTCGAGGGCGGCGGCGACCGGCTCGCTCCCGGGCCCGGTCGGGCCGACGACGAGCAGCTCGGGGCCGGCGCCCAGCACCGCCGGGGGCAGCCGGTCCAGCGCCTCGGCCAGCACACCCAGGTTCTTGCGGGGGCTGAGCCCGCCGACGGCGAGCAGGTAGCGGCCGTCGACCACGCCGTGGCGGAGGAGGACCGGCGCCCGGGTGGCGGGATCGGTCGGGGCGGCGTGGAACTCGTCGGCGATGCCCTCGGGCACGACCCGGATGCGGTCGCGGGCGATGCCGGCCACAGCGACGGCGCCGTCGGCGGTGGCCTCGGTGGGGGTGATGACGGGCCCGTCGCCGGCCGCCGCCTGGCGCAGCGCCCGGGCACCGGCCCAGCGCTCGACCCGCCCACCCCACTGCGGCCGATCGAGGTACCAGGTGTCGTGGACCGTCCAGACCAGCGGGGCGCGGGTGGGGATCGGGGTGAAGGGGCTCAGGACGTGGACCAGGTCGGCCCCGGCGCCGAGCCGCTCGAGGCCCGGCCGGCGCAGGGCGGTCCAGGTCAGGTGGGTGCGGCGCCGGCCGCGGCCGAGCGTGGTCACGTCGACGCCCTCGGGCACCCAGGCCGGGTCCTCGTCCTCGGGCGTGGCGGCCACGCCGATCCGCCATCCGGCCGCCGGCGCCCGCTCGGCCAGCGCGGTGGCGAGCTCCCGCACGTAGCGCCCGATCCCGGTCGCGTCCGGCGCCGCCAGCCGGTGCGCCACCAGCAGAGCCCGCGGCGAACTCGGGGGAGTAAGCGCCCGGTTTTGGGCGTCTACTCCCCCGAGTTCGGTGGGGGTGGGGTTGGTCGACCGGTTCATGCGGGGAGGAGGGCGGTGTAGCGGGCGGCCCAGGCGGCGGCGTGGGCGGCCTCGGTGGGTCCGGATCGGGAGGCCTCGCGGGCGGCGGCGCCGAGACGGGCGGCGAGCGCTCGGTCGTCGAGCAGGCGGGTGATCGCCGCGGCCAGGGCGGCGGGGTCCTCGGAGGGGACGACGAGGCCGTCCTCGTCGGGCGTCACCTGCTCGCGCAGGCCGGGCACGTCGGTCACGACGGTGGGGAGCCCCGCGGCGCGGGCCTCGGCCAGGGCCAGGCCGTACGACTCCGAGCGCGACGGTTGGACGTAGACCCAGGCGTCGGCCACGGCGGCGACGGGGTCGTCGCACCACCTCACGAGCTCGACCCGGTCGTGGCCCTCCAACCCCGAGTCGGGGCCGGTGCCGACGATGCGGAGGGTCACGTCCGCGGGCAGGAGGGCCAGGGCGTCGAGCAGGACGTCGAGCCCCTTCTCCGGGTGGGCGCGGGCGATCGTGGCCACGACCGGGCGGGGTCCGGGCGTCGCCGTCGGCAGGGACCGCAGGGCATCGGGCACGGGCGGCGCGGCCACGGCGACGGGGCCGCGGCCCAGGCCCGGCATCTCGTCCCGGGACGAGGCCGACATCACGCACACCTGGTGGGCCAGCGCGCGCCCCAGCCGGTTGACCGCGCCCCCGCGCGACGTCGTGTGCAGCTGCCAGACGAGCGGCCGCCGGGCCAGGCGGGCCGCGGGGCCACCCAGCAGCAGACCCCGCGGGTCGAGGGCGTGGACGACGTCGACGTCCCCGAGCACCCGGCCGACCCGGCGCCAGTACCCGGGGAGGGCGGCGCCGGCCGCGCCCGGGCGCGAGGTGCCGCCGTAGCGCTGGAGCGAGGCGGGTGCCTCGACCACCTCGACGGCGATACCGGCGGCGGCGAAGCCCTCGGCGGCGGGCCCGTCGGCCGGCAGGACGACCACGCCCTCCCAGCCGTGCTCGGGCAGCGCCGCCAGCAGCGACCGGGTCACCCGGTGGGCCCCCGCCACCACGTGCGGGTACCCCTCCACGACCGCCACCCGGCGCAGGCCTCCCTGGAACCGGTGATCGGATCGAACGGTTTCCCGTCCGATCTGATCACCGGTTCGGGGGGTAGCAGGGAGGGGGTGGACCGCGGTCACGACGGCCTCAGCTCCTCGGGGACGCCGTGGCCGGAGGCCAGGGCGTGGTGGAGCAGGGCGGTGCGCTCGCCGGCCCGCGAGGCGGTGCGCTCGGCCGCCACCCACTCCCGGCCGGCGGCCCCCATGGCAGCCCGGCGGTCGTCGTCGACGGCCAGCTTGGCGAGGGCCTCGGCCAGGGCGTCGACGTCGCCCTCGTCGACCAGCACCCCCGACTCCGGCCCGACGCCGTCGGGGATGCCGCCGCTGCGGGTCGTGACCACCGGGACGCCGGCGCCCTGGGCCTCGACGTTGACGACCAGGAGCGTCTCGGCGTCGCCGTCGGCCGCCACCTTGCTGGGCGTGAGGACGATGTCGGCGTCGCCGAAGGCGGCGAGCACCTCGGCCCGATCGGCCCCGTCGCCCAGCGTCACCCGGTCGCCGAGACCGGCCGCGGCCACGGCCTCCTTGACCGGCCAGCGCAGCGGCCCCGAGCCGAGCATGGTGAGCTCGACATCGGCGCCCCGCTCGACGGCCCCGGCCACGGCGTGGACGGCGTCGACCGGGCCCTTCTTCTCGACCAGCCGGCCGACGAACAGCACGCGGACGGGGCCCGGCCGGCGGGTCGGCGGCCGGTCCGGCAGCTCGGTGGGCTCGATCCCGGCGGGGATGACGGCCACGCGGGCCGGGTCGACGCCCGAGGCCACCACCTCGGCGGCGAAGGCCTGGGACAGGACCACCACGGCGGCGGCCCGGCGCACGACGTCGAGGCCCGGCTCGCCGCCCCGCAGCTCGACCAGCAGGTCGTGCCCGTAGAGCGAGACGACGACCGGGCACCGCTGGGACCGGGCGATCCGCTCGGCCAGCGGTAGCTCGTGGGCGAAGTGGGCGTGGACGAGCCGGGCCCGCACAGCTGTCGCCACGGCGGCGCCCGCGGCCACGCCGGCCTTGCCCTGCACGCTCGCCGGTGCCTTCCCGACCAGCGCGCCGATCGCCACGATCCGCGGCTCGGCGCCGACGTCCGGTGTCGGCAGGGGCAGCGCCTCGCGGCACAGGACCGTCGCACCGGGCGTGCGGCGCAGCGTCGAGCGCAGGAACGTGTGCGAGCCGACCCCCCAGGTGTGGAGGACGTGGAGCACGGAGACGGGTCGGGGCGCCACGGCGGTCAGAGGAGGAGGCGGCGGGCCCGGGCCGAGCCGGCGAGGAGGACGAGGACCTCGGCCCCGTCGACCACGAAGGTGGCGGGCAGGAGGGCGATGCGCCGGGGCTTGTCGAGCGTGACGGGCGCCCGCCGCAGCCGGTACGAGGCGTAGGGCAGCCCGGCCGCGGCGGCGACGGCCAGACCGAGACGGGGCCGACGCGCCGCCGCGCACACGAGCGCGGCCGCCACTCCCGCCACGGCGGGCGCGGTGGGGACGTGGGACTCGCGCCAGACGTGGGGCCCGTGGAAGGCGGCGGCCAGGCCCGGGTGGCGGCGCAGCGTCGTCGGGAGGGTCTGCCAGCGCCAGGTGCCCTTGACGGCGGCGACGAAGCTCGACGGCCGGACGTCGTGCTCGACCACGGCGTCGGTGGCGAAGGCGAAGGTGGCGCCGAGCTCGCGGCAGCGCAGGGCGAGATCGGTGTCCTCGCCGGCGAGGTGGCGGTAGCGGACGTCGAAGCCGTCGACCTTGTCGAGCCACGTCCGCCGGTAGCCCATGTTGCAGGTGGCGTAGGTGCCGTTGGCCTCGGTCACCTCGAGGGTGCGGCTGAAGGGACCGTCGTTGGCGGCCTGGTCCGGTGCCGCGATCGTCCGCCCCTGCACGAGGTCGACCTCGTCCAGTGCGCCGACGAGCGACGCCACCCAGCCCGGCCGGGGCACGCAGTCGTCGTCGGTGAACAGCACGACCTCGCCCCGGGCCGCCCGCCAGCCCCGCTCGCGCCCGGCGGACTGGCCGCCCCGCACCTCCTGGCGCTCGACCCGCAGGTCGAGGACCGACGACGCGCGCAGGCGGCCCAGCACGGCCGGCGTGTCGTCGGTCGACGCATCGTCGACGATCACGACCTCGAACGGCGGCGCTCCCGTCTGCGCCTCCAGGGCGGCGACGAGCCGGGGCAGCAGGTGGGCCCGGTTGCGGGTCGCCACCACCACGGTGGCGCGAGGGGAGTCCATGGCTCAGCGCCGATCGGTGTCGGCGTAGATCGACACCAGCAGGGGCGTGATGGCCTCGTCCCAGTCGTAGCCGGCGGCGAGGGCCCGGCAGGCGGCGACCGTGTCGGGGTCCTTGGCCATGTCGAGGGCCTGGTCGAGGCTCTCGGCCAGGGCCTCGGCGGTGAACGGCTCGGTGCGACGACCGGTCTCGGGCGTGACCAGCTCGCTGGGGGCGCCGGCGTCGCCCACGACCACCGGCGTGCCGGCGGCCAGCGACTCGACGATCACGAGCCCGAAGCTGTCCCACTGGGTCGGCAGGCACGTGACCCAGGCCTGGGCGTAGCGGTCGGCCTGGCCGTCGGGGTCGCCGAGGTCGAGCACGTCCACGTGGTCGCGCACTCCCTCCGGGGCGGCGTCGAGGATGGGCCCGACGTCGCCGGGACCGCTCAGGTGGAGACGCACGTCGGGCCGGGTCTCGGCCAGCAGCCCCACCGCCTCCAGGAGGAGGGCGACGTGCTTCTCGGGCCGGTCGAGGGCGCCGGAGAAGAGGATCGTGGGCTCCTCGTGGCGGGGCCGGGGGACGAAGTCGGCCGTGCGCACGCCGCCCGGGACGACGGTGCCGGCCCGGCCGAAGTCCCGCTCGAGCATCCGCCGGGAGAACTCCGACATGCAGGCGTAGACGTCGACGTCGGCGATGACCCGGAGGCGGGCCCGCCTCTCGTGGCCGCCGAGGACCTTCTCCCGGTAGGGGTTGCCCAGGTCCTCGTAGACCGTGCGGTGGGGGCGCAGGCGCAGGGCCCGTCGCAGGCGGGCGGCGTGGACCGACGCGGCGGCGTCGTGCGGGGCCAGCGAGTGGACGGCGTCGAAGCCACCTCGCGCCAGGGGCACGAGGACCCGGCGACCGAACCAGCGCTGGTGGGCCGCACCGGCGGGGTGGCGCTGGCGGAACCGGACCAGGCGGTAGCCCTCGCGCTCCTCGTCGACCGGCTCGGACCCGGCGGTGAAGACGGTGACGTCGTGGCCGGCGGCGGCCAGCGACCGCGCCTTCTCCACGATCATGCGCTCGGCGCCGCGACGGACCTCGGGCCACGAGTGGGGGTGGGTCAGGGCGATCTTCATCGTCCCCTCACAGGGGGCGGGGCCGGGCCAGCACGGCCCGGTGCAGCACGCCCTGGTTGGCGTCCCGGGTGAGGGCCCGCTTGGCGGCGAGGGCCGGCGCCGAGCGGGCCGTCAGCGGCTCCTTGGGGTGGTGGTCGTACCGGTTGACGAAGAAGGGCGAGCGGTCGATCTCCTCGAACCCGGCCGACCAGAGGATCTGCCGGTGGGCGGCGCTGTTGTAGTTCCACCACTGGCAGGTCCGGCCCGTGCCCCGGAGCTTGGCGAGGGGCTTGCCCCGGCCGACGATCGACAGCCACAGCTCGACCTGGTCGGACGACAGCACCACGCCGTCGGTCACGGATCTCACCGCTTCCATGGCCTTCACAGGATTCTGAAGATGCAGGAGAAGCGAACCGACGATGACGACGTCGAAGGTGCCGACGATCTCGGGGTCGAGGTCGTAGATGTTGATCGGCCGCCAGTCGACCTTCGACCCGAGCAGGTCGGCCAGCACCCGGAAGCCGTGGCCCTTGGGCGGGCCCGACACCGACGGGTCGCGCAGGGCCCCCTCGGTGCCGGCCCGGGCGTCGATGGGCCAGTCCCAGTCCTCGTGGTCGGGCACGTCGACGGCGACGACCTCGGCCGCCCCCCGGCGCTCCATCTCGAAGGCGTAGAACCCGTCGAACGTCCCCACGTCGAGGCAGCGCTTGCCCCGGACGTCGGGGAACGGGACCACGTCGAGCGAGTGGCGCAGGTCGAACCAGCCCGGGGTGGTCACGCCGGGGGCGACGTCGATGGTGTGGTACCAGAACTCGACCGCGGCGATCCGGCCGCGGGCCTCCTCGCGGGACACGGTGAGGCCGGGCGCGGCGGGTGCCGCGGCGTCGGCGGCGAGGGTGG
>DASVEC010000437.1:0-15446 GCA_036380755.1 Iamia sp.
TGGTCGTCCTGGGCCTCATCGCCGTCCTGTGCCTCATCGACGCCGCCGCCTACCTCGAGGAGCAGGAGCGCTTCGGCCTCTCCGAGCTGGGGCGCATCGTGCAGGGCCTCACCGACGAGGTGTCGTGGATCGTGGTGCTCGGGGTCCTGGCGTTCCCCCTCACCTGGCTGATCCTGTGGCAGACCAAGTTCGGCCTGCGCCTCCGCTCGTGCGGCGAGGACCCGGTGGCGGCCGAGTCGCTCGGCGTCAACGTCTATCTGATGAAGGTCGTGGCCACCGTCGTGTCCGGCGGGCTGGCCGGGCTGGGCGGCGTGTCGCTGGTGTACCTGTTCGCCAACCAGTTCCGGTCCGGCCAGACCAACGGCCGGGGCTACATCGGCCTCGCCGCCATGATCTTCGGCAACTGGCGACCCGGCGGCCTCGCCCTCGGCGCCGGGCTGTTCGGCTTCACCGACACCCTGTCGCTCCAGAGCGGCGAGACCACCCACTCGCTGCTGCTGGTGGTCGCCCTCGGCTCCGGCTTCATGGTCGTGCGGGCGCTGATCACCGGGCGCTGGCGCTCCGCCGTCGTGGCCGTGGTGGCCGGGTTGGTGGCCTACGGCTGGTTCGAGGCGGTCGACGAGCTGCCCAACGAGATCATCGTGTTCCTCCCCCACCTCACCACGTTGCTGGTGCTGACCTTCGCCTCGCAGCGGCTCCGGCCCCCGGCCGCCGACGGTCTCCCCTACCGCCGCGGGCGCTCCGGGTGACCGAGGCGGTCGACTGGGACGCCTTGCGGGCCCGGGCCCGCGAGGTGGCCGATCGGGCCTACGCGCCCTACTCGGGGGTCCGGGTCGGCGCCGCCGCCCTGATCGACGACGGCCGCGTGGTGGTGGGCTGCAACGTCGAGAACGCCAGCATCGGCCTCACCACCTGCGCCGAGAACGGCGTGGCCTCGGCCCTGGCGGCCACGGGTGGGGGGCGCATCGTCGCCCTGGCCGTCGTGGCCGGCGACGGCGAGTACCTCGCCCCGTGCGGCCGCTGCCGTCAGGTCCTGTCCGAGTTCGCCGACCCCGACATGGTCATCGACGCCGGCCCCGACGGCACGGTCACCCTCGGCGAGCTCCTCCCCGGCGCCTTCCGCCCCAGCGACCTCGCCGACCGCCGCGACATCCCGCCGCTCGGCTGATCAGGCGGGATCGCCGCCGACCGTCTCGACGCCCTCGACGTCGGTGGCGGCGACCGCGATCAGGACGAGGCCCTGGACGGCCTCGTCGCACACGACCTCGGGGGCATCGGGGTCGTACTCCTCCACCAGCTCGAGGTCGGCGCCGGTGCGCCGGACGGTGACGTCGATCGGCAGCTCGCAGGCCCCGCCGACACGGCCGGCCACGAGCACCTCGTCGCCGGTCTCGACCCGGCTCAGCAGGGCCTCGTCCGGCTCGTCGAGCCCGTAGCGGCCGAGCACGGCCTCCAGATCGACCCGGTCCCGCACCAGCCCGGGCCCGGTTGCGTCGGACGACTCGTGCCGCGACGGCTCCAGCAGCACGACCTCGCCAGGGACCTCCCCGGCCGACTCGCCGTACCCGTCGGGCAGGGCGTCGGTGGGGACGGCCACGAGGGCCGAGGTGACCACGGCCCGGACGCAGTCGACATCGCCCTCTGCGGGGGAGACGTCCTCGGCCGTGAAGACGACCGCGTCGTCCACCACGTCGACCGAGACCCCGCCGGCGGTGAAGCAGCCCTCGTGCACCAGCCCGCCGAGCAGCGTCCTACCGTCGAGATCGGCGGCGGCGACGGCCTCGGCGGCGGCGTCGGCGTCGACGAAGAGCGCCGCCGCCTCGGCGGGGTCGAGCACCTGCACGGCGGGCGGGCCGTCGAGGGGCGGCACGCCCTCGCCGATGTGGACGACCTCGGTGGCGAGCCCACCGCCCGGCCCCGAGCGACCCGTGGTCGTGGTGTCGTCGGAACCGTCGCCGCACGCGACGAGGGCCAGGGCGGCGAGGGCAAGGGGGGCGAGGAGGCGGCGCATGGGGGTGGGACGGGGACGGGCCCGACGGTGGTTCCGCTCTCGGCAGGGGGTGGGATACCCCGTAGCCTCGCGCCGTGGACGCCCTGCCCCGAGCCCAGTACGAGCGCGACGGCTACCTCGTCGTCCCGGACGCGGTGTCGCCCGCGGCCGGCCAGGAGCTGATGACCCGAGCCGGCGAGATCGTGGCCGAGGCGGCCGACGATCCGGTGTCGGTGTTCTCGACCCACGAGCAGACCCGCACCTCCGACGAGCGGTTCCTCTCGTCGGGGGCGGCGGTGCGGTGCTTCTTCGAGGAGGAGGCCTTCGACCCCGACGGCGAGCTGGTCGTCCCCCTCGACCGGGCCATCAACAAGATCGGCCACGCCCAGCACGACCTGGACGACACCTACGACCGCTTCGCCCGGTCCGAGGTCTTCGCCGAGACCGTCGCCGCCCTCGGTCCCGAGCAGCCGCTGCTCCTCCAGTCGATGCACATCTTCAAGCAGCCCCGCATCGGGGGCGAGGTGACCTGCCACCAGGACGCCACCTTCCTGCCCACCGAGCCGCTGTCGGTGATGGGGCTGTGGGTCGCCCTGGAGGACGCCACGCTCGAGAACGGCTGCCTGTGGGCCGAGCCCGGCGGCCACCGCGGCCCGCTGCGCCAGGCCTTCTCCCGGGCCGGCGCCCGCGACGCCGACGGCACCCGGTTCACCGAGCTCGACCCCACCCCCATGCCGACACCCGGGCCGACCGGCCCGCTCGTCCCGCTGGAGGTGGCGGCCGGCACCATGGTCGTGCTGCACGGGCTGCTCCCCCACTGGTCGGGTCCCAACCGCTCGGACCGGTCCCGCCAGGCGTACTCCCTCCACGTCATCGACGGCACCGCCGCCTACCCGGACGACTCCTGGCTCCAGCGTCCGCCCGAGCTCCCCCTGCGCGGCTTCTGATCCGGTCCTAACGTCCGACGCCATGAGCGATCGGACCCTCACCACCCTGTCGGACGGCGGCTGCTTCTTCGAGGGGCCGCGGTGGCACGAGGGCCGCTGGTGGGTGTCGGACTTCTACCGCCACGGCATCTTCACCGTCACCACCGACGGCGTCGAGGAGCAGGTGGCCGAGGTCCCGGCCCAGCCGTCGGGCCTGGGCTGGCTGCCCGACGGGACGCTGATCGCGGTGGCCATGAAGGACCACCAGATCCTCCGCGTCGCCGCCGACGGCACCACGT
This sequence comes from Iamia sp., assembly GCA_036380755.1. Classification (GTDB taxonomy): domain Bacteria; phylum Actinomycetota; class Acidimicrobiia; order Acidimicrobiales; family Iamiaceae; genus Iamia. The sequence goes on from DASVEC010000437.1 coordinate 3,216, forward strand.
CGGTGCACGCCGACCTCACCGCCCTCGGCGTCGAGGGTCCGCTCAACGACATGGTCGTCTCCGCCACCGGCCACGCCTACGTGGGCAGCTTCGGCTTCGACCTGATGGGCGGCCACGACCCGACGCCGTCGCCGATCTACCACGTGACCCCGGACGGCTCGGCGTCGATCGGCGCCGAGGGCCTGCACTTCCCCAACGGGTCGGTGATCGACCCGAGCGGCGAGACGCTCGTCGTGGGCGAGACCATGGGCTGTCGCTACACCGCCTTCACCATCGGTGCCGACGGGTCGCTCTCGGACCGCAGGGTCTACGCCCAGATCGCGCCGACGCCGCCCATGGGCTCGTTCGCCGAGACCCTCGGCGCGGTCACCGTCGGGCCCGACGGCTGCACGCTCGACGCCGAGGGCCACATCTGGATGGCCGACGCCATCGGGGCCCGGGTGATCCGGGTGGCGCCCGGGGGCGAGATCGTCGACGAGGTGAAGGCCCCCGAGGGTCAGGGCGCCTTCGCCTGCATGCTGGGGGGCGACGACGGCCGCACCCTGCTGGTCTGTCTGGCGCCCGACTTCTTCGAGCACGCCCGCACCGCCGCCCGCGAGGCCGTCCTGGCCACCACCACCGTCGACGTCCCCCACGCCGGCCTGCCCTAGGCCTCCGGCGGGAGGAGCGATCGGTCGATCTGGCCGGTCTTCAGAAACTGCTCCCGGCGGCGGCGGTCGTCGAGGCCGAAGGCCTGGTAGCACCACCAGCAGGCGGCGGCGCCCAGGGCCTCCAGTAGGAGGATGACGCCGAGGGGCCGGTCGAGCTCGGGGAGCCCGCCACTCCCCAGGTCGAACCCGAGGAAGGGCCACCAGAACAGCTCGGCCCGCGTGAAGGAGCCGTCCAGCACGAGGTGCAGGAACAGCCCGATGGGGATGCCGAGCCACCGCCGGCGGACCAGCCGCCGGCCCCGCGTCACGGCCATCACCACCGCCAGGGCCACGACGGCGCCGAGCAGCGTGTGGAGGACCCGGGGCCCGCCCGTCAGCGCCTCGGCCAGCGGGAGGAGGGCACCGACGGCCACCATCCGGTGGTCGGCCATGGGGCTGCGGAACACCATCCAGACGATGGCCACCGCCGGCCCGACGAACCAGAGGAGCACGGCTGACTAGCGCACGAGGAGGCGGCCGCAGTCCTCGCAGGTGATGCGGGCATCGGGCGGCAGCGCCTTGATGCGATCGAGCTCCATGGCCGAGAGCTTCATGTGGCAGCCCTGGCAGGTGCCATGCTCGAGCTTGGCCACGCCGATGCCGGCCCGCTTGGAGCGCAGCGTCTCGTAGTCGGCCAGCAGGTCGGCGGGGACCGCCTCGGCCGCGGTGGCGCGGGCGGCGGCCTCGGCCTCGATCTCGGCGTCGATCTCGGCCTCGGCCACGGTGATGCGGCGGAGGAGCTCCTCGGCCTGGGCGGCGAGGGCGTCGCGCTGGCCGGCCAGGGCCGTGGCCTGCTCGTCGAGCGGGTCGCGCTCGACCATCAGCTCCAGCTCGGTGTCCTCCAGGTCGCCGATGCGCCGGCCCAGCGAGGCGATCTCCTCCTGGAGGGCCTGGAGCTCGCGGGTGCCGGTGACCGCCCCGCCGTAGAGGGCCTTGTCGGCGTGGGCCGACTTGTCCTTCAGCCCGGACACCTCGTCGTCGATGCGGGCCTGCTCGCGCTCGAGGCGGTGCCGCTCGGCGTCGACGGTGGCCAGCTCGGCCACGACCGCCTGGTGGGCGGCGGCGACCTGCTCGGCCTCGGCCCGCTCGGGCAGGCTCTGGCGGCGGGTGCGCAGCTGCGTGCCCCGGAGATCGTGGCCCTGGACGACGAGCAGCTGCTCCATCGGGTCGGTCATCGCGGGATCGGTCATCGCCGGTGGAACCTAGTGCCCGTCCTCGGCGATCCCACCAGGGTCAGTTCCCGCCGTCGAACTCGTCGTCGTCATCGTCGCCGAAGCCGTCCCGCGACCCCGCCGTCTCACGGTCGGGTCCGATGATGCTGCTGCGCGGGCAGCGGCGCCGCTCAGTGGGCAGGCAGAGGCGCTCGGCCCGGTCCATCCGGGGCTCGGGGGCGATGAACTCCTCGACCGGCGCCCCCTGCAGCGCGTACCCCATGAACGTCCCCCACGTGTCGGCCGGGTAGCGCCCGCCGGTGAGGGAGTCGCCCACGCCCTGGAGCGGCAGGTTGTCGGAGGTGCCGCCGATCCAGACCGAGGCCGACAGCTGGGGCGTGTAGCCCACGAACCAGACGTCGCTGGGGCCGTTGGTGGTGCCCGTCTTGCCCGCCGCCGGCTGGGCCCCGAGGTCGGCGTTGCCGCCCGTGCCGCTCTCGACGTTCTGGTGGAGGATGTCGGTGACGGTGCGGGCCACCTGCTCGGGCAACACCCGCTCCGGCGCCATCTCGTGCGAGAAGAGGACGGTGCCGTCGGCCTCCTCGACCCGGTCGATGAAGTACGGGGCGTTGCGGACCCCGTCGTTGGCGAGCACCGAGTAGGCCGCCGCCATGTCGAGCGGCGAGATGCCGTCGGACCCCAGGGCCATCGACGCGTTCTCGGGGTGGAGCGGCGTGGTGATGCCCATCCGGTTCGCCAGCGCCGCGACCCGGTCGGGGCCCACGATCTGGTTGAGCCGGAGGAAGGCGCAGTTCGACGACTTGAGGGTCTGCGACGTCAGCGATCCGCTCCCGCCCCGCTGGCCGCCGAAGTTCCCGGGCGGATCGTCCTCCGGGTAGCCGGGGATGTCGCAGGGACCGGAGCCGTCGATGATCGAGTTGGGCGGGATGCCCTGGAGGATGGCCTCGGTCAGCACGAAGGTCTTGAACGTCGAGCCCACCTGGCGGTTCGACGACTGCGACAGGTCGTACTGGTAGCGGTCGAACCCGGGCCCGCCCACCAGGAAGCGCACGGCGCCCGTCTTGGGCTCGACACCGGCCATGGCCGCGGTGCCGATGCGGCGGGAGCCGTTGGGGGCCGGCTCCAGGGCGAAGGTGCCGTCGCCCAGGTTCCGGTTCTCGGGCAGCGTCTCGTTCCGGGCCTGCTGGGCCTGCCAGTACATGCCCTGGTCGAAGGTGGTGTAGACCCGCAGCCCGCCGCCGTAGAGGCGGTTGTAGCGGGCCGTCGGCGTGTCACCGAGACGGGGGTCGTCGAGCAGCTGCTGCTTGACCGACTCGAGGAAGTAGTCGTCGGGCTGCTGGGGCAGGTTGGGTTCGGTGGGCAGCTCGGTGAACTTGCCGACGTCGCGCTCGAGCTCGGTGATCCGGTCGGTGGCGTAGAGGGCATCGAGCACCGTCGCCCGGCGGGCGATCGTCTGCGACCGGCCCTTGAACGGGTCGCACGAGATCGGGCAGCGGATGATGCCGGCGAGCATGGCCCCCTCGGCCCAGCTCAGCTCCTCGACGTCCTTCCGGAAGTACACCTCGGCCGCGGCCTGGACGCCGTAGGCCCCCGAGCCGAGGTAGATCGTGTTCAGGTAGCGCTCGAGGATCTCGTCCTTGGTGTAGCGATCCTCCAGCTCGACGGCGAGCACCGCCTCCCGGATCTTGCGGGCGAAGTCCTGCTCGCCACCGGTGATGGCGTTCTTCACCACCTGCTGGGTGATGGTCGAGCCGCCTTGGGCCACGTCGCCGCTCTCGATGTTGGCGGTGAGGGCCCGGCCGATCGAGCGGGCGTTGACCCCGTCGTGGCTGTAGAAGGACGAGTCCTCGGCGGCGAGCACCGAGTCGATGACGGTGCGGGGCACGTCCTCGATGTCGACCGGGTCCCGGTTCTCGGCCGACACGAAGGTCGCCATCTGGTTGCCGAAGCGGTCGTAGACGTAGGAGCGCTCCGACAGCGGGTCGAGCGTGACCGACGGGATCTCGAAGCTGTGCGACTTGGCGATCTCCGACAGCTTGGGCGCGACGACGAAGAGCGATGCCGTCAGCGTCATCACCCCCAGCACGACGATGCCGCCGAGCCGGATGACCCGCCCCACGTTGACCAGGACCGCGTCCCTCAGCTTCCTCAACACGCGACTCGTCAGGGTAGTGCTCCGCCCGCGCTCGTCAGCGGTCGCGTCGCCTCATGCGGCGGTAGGTTCACCGGCCATGGCCCATCCCCGCCCCTTCCGCTTCGGCGTCCAGCTCAGCTCCGCTCCCGACGCCGCCTCCTGGGCCGGCCTGGCCCGGAAGGCCGAGGACCTCGGGTTCTCGACGCTGTTCATGCCCGACCACTTCGGCGACCAGCTCTCCCCCACGGTCGCCCTCCAGGCCGCGGCCGACGCCACCACCACGCTGCGGGTCGGCACGCTCGTCTACGACAACGACTACCGCCACCCGGTGGTGCTGGCCAAGGACTGCGCCACGCTCGACGTCCTCACCGGCGGGCGTCTGGAGCTGGGCCTCGGAGCCGGCTGGATGACGTCGGACTACGTGCAGTCGGGCATCCCCATGGACGAGCCCAAGGTGCGGGTCGACCGCATGGTCGAGGCCGTCGCCGTCCTCAAGGGCGCCTTCGGGAAGGACCCCTTCACGTACCAGGGCGAGCACTACACGATCTCCGGCTACGACGGCCTGCCCAAGCCCGTCCAGCAGCCCCACCCGCCGTTGCTGATCGGCGGCGGTCTCAAGCGGGTCCTGTCGTTCGCCGCCCGCGAGGCCCAGATCATCGGGGTCAACCCGACCATCCCCAACGGCCAGGTCGACGCCGACGCGGCCCGGTCCGGCACCGCCACCCTCACCGACCAGAAGCTGGAGTGGATCCGGGCGGCGGCCGGCGACCGGTTCGCCGACATCGAGCTCAACGCCCTCCACTACGCCACGATCATCACCGACGACCGCAAGGGCACCATGGAGACGATGGCGCCGCTCTTCGGCGTCGAGCCGGCCGAGATCGAGGAGTACCCGCACGCCCTGATCGGCACCGTCGACGAGATCTGCGCCGACCTCGAGGCCCGTCGTGACCGCTGGGGCTTCTCCTACGTCGTGATCCAGGGCGACAGCATGGACACCTTCGCCCCCGTGGTCGCCAAGCTCGCCGGGTCGTAGGGCCCATGGGCTACGACCTCCACATCACCCGCACCGACGACTGGACGCAGTCGGCCGACGACCCGATCACCCTCGACGAGTGGCTTGCACTCGCCTCGGCGAGCGTCCACGTCGAGGAGGACGGCCGCGTCACCGGCGGTGACGTGACCCCGTTCCACCTGGTCGCCGATCCCGACGGACCCAACCTCTACTGGTACGAGGACGGCCGCGTGGTCGTCCGGGGTGTCGAGACCAGCTCCTTCCCCCACCTCGTCGACCTGGCCGCCGAGCTGGGCGCCAAGGTCGTCGGCGACGACGGCGAGCACTACCGGACCGACGGCACCACCTTCGAGCCCGACGTCGACGCGCCTGATGCCCGCGAGCAACAACCGACGCCCCGCCGCCGGTGGTGGAGGGGACGCCCCGAGCGATGACCACGCTGCAGGAGGTCGTCGAGGAGCAGGTCGGGGCCGGGCGCGTGCCCGGTGCGGTGGCGCTGGTCGCCGACATCGACACGGGGGCGGTCGACGTCGGCGTGGCCGGCCGGCGGGCCGTCGGCGGCGAGGCCATGACCCGCGACACGATCTTCCGCATCGCGTCGATCACCAAGCCGATCGTGGCCGCCGCCACCATGGCCCTGGTCGACCGGGGGCGGTTCGGCCTCGACGACCCGGTGGCGACGTGGCTGCCCGAGCTGGCCGACCCGGTGGTGTTGCGCACGCCGGGCTCGGCCCTCGACGACGTCGTCCCCGCGGCGCGGCCAATCACCGTCCGCCACCTCCTGACGTTCCAGGGCGGGCACGGCCTCCCCTCCGACTTCGGCGCCCCGGTCGTGCAGCACATGTTCGCCGAGGGGCTGCAGGGCCCGCCGCGACCGCAGGAGGCGCCTCCCACCGACGAGTGGCTGGCGCGGATGGCGGCCGTCCCGCTCCTCCACCAGCCGGGCGAGGGCTGGACGTACAACACCGGCAGCGACCTGCTCGGCGTCCTGCTGGCCCGGGCCGAGTCCGCCACGCTCGCCGAGGTCCTCGACGACACCGTGCTCGGCCCTCTGGGGATGGCCGATACCGGCTTCCACGTCGGCGCCGACGCCGTGGGCCGGATGGCCACGCAGTACCGGCGCGACGAGGCCGGCGAGCTCGAGCGGGTCGACCCGCCCGACGGGCAGTGGGCCGCTCCCCCACCGTTCCCGTCCGGTGCCGGCGGGCTGGTGTCGACCGTCGACGACTGGCTGGCGTTCGGTCGCATGCTGCTGGCGGGCGGCGCCGCGCCGGACGGCGGCCGGGTGCTCGCCCCCGAGTCGGTCCGGCTGATGACGACCAGCCACGTCGAGGCCGGGCCCGACGACCCCTTCCTCCAGGGTCACGGGTGGGGCTTCGGCGGCAGCGTCGACCTCGCCCCGACCGAGCCCTGGAACGTGCCCGGCCGCTACGGCTGGGTCGGGGGCACCGGCACCGCCGGCTACGTCATCCCGTCCGCCGGGCGGATCACGATCTGGATGGGCCAGGTCGAGATGGCCGGCGCCGACGACTTCTCCGTCATCGCCGCCTTCCTCACCTGGGCCGCCCCGCGGTGACGATCTCACCCCGGCTCGCCGCCGTGGTCGAGGCGCTCCCCCTCGCCCCGGGCCTCCGGGTGCTGGAGATCGGCTGCGGGCCGGGCGTGGCGGCCCGGGCCGTCGCCGCCCGGGTCGGCCCCGACGGCTTCGTCCTGGCCACCGATCGCTCGGCTCGCGCCATCGCCCAGGCCGAGGCGGGCTCCGCGGCCGAGATCGCCGCCGGGCTCATGGGCGTCCGCCAGGTCGCGGCCGAGGACATCGCCCTCGCGCCCGGCGAGGCTCGCTACGACCTGGCCTTCGCCATCCGCGTCGGTGCCTTCGACGGCCGCCACCCGGCCGCCGGCGAGCAGGCCCTGGCCCGCCTGGCCGACGTCCTGGTCCCCGGCGGTCTGCTCTACGTCGACGGCGGTGCGCCGCTGCGGGCGATCACCGTGGGCTGATCACCAGCCGGGGACGGCCGAACCGGGGGCCCAGGTGGCGTGGGTGCCGCTGGAGATGCGCTGCGGGAGGCGGAGGCGGGCGACGGGACCGGCGCTGACGTCGGACGCCTCCAGCACCCAGCACTCGCTGGCATCGTTCTCGACGTCGGTGGTGAGGGTGACGAGGTAGGCGTCGTCCTCGGCCGTGCCGCCGATCTTGGGGGCCACGCCCACCTCGGAGCAGTAGACGCCGTCGGGGAGGCGGAGGTGCTGGTCGGCGCCGGTCTCGACGTCGTGGCGGACCAGGCCGTCGAACAGGAACCAGCCCGGCTTGCCGGTGGCGGCGTGGACGTAGCGGTGGCGCGTCCCCGCCACGGCCGGGTTGATGATCCCGAACTCGGTGTACTCGTCCCGGATGTGCTCCTCGTACGTCGCCCCGGTCCGGAGGTCGAAGCGCCAGCGGTGGAGACGGGTCTTCATCCAGTCGAGGGCGAGGTAGCGGAACATCCACATCTCGTCGCCGACGTCGGGCTTGGGCATGGGCTCCTCCTGGTAGAAGCCCTCCAGCACGATCTCGTCGCCGTCCTCGTAGGCGTTGGTGAAGTGCAGGACGTAGGTCGGGTCGGCCTCGAACCAGCGGATGTCGTCGACGCCGCCGCGCCGGGGGATCACGGCGAAGCGGCTGGGCTCGTCGTGCAGTGCCAGGGCGAAGTGGCCCTTCTCCAACGCTCTCTCATCCCAGTACATGGGGAAGGCGTTGAGGATCACGTGGTTCGTGGTGAACGCCATGTCGTGGGGCAGCCGGGGCCCCGGCAGCGGCACCGGCGAGTGGTGGACGAGCCGGTTGTCGGCGTCGACCACGCCGTAGTGCAGGTACGGCGCCTCCAGCCCGTAGCTGAAGAAGAACATCTCGCCGGTGGCCTCGTCGACCTTGGTGTGGGCCGACACGCCGGCGCCCGGGAACCAGCCGTCCCAGCTGGTGGCGCCGATGGTGTCGAGGGTGAGCGGGTCGAGGCGGTAGAGGTCGCCGCACTGCCAGAAGCTGGTGATCGCATGGCCGGCGTGGACGACGACGTCGGTGCTGGACGCGTCCTTCATCCGGGTCCGGGCGCCCCAGCCGCCGGGGGCCTCGGCCACCTTCGGGCTCTCGGAGATGCCGGCCCACAGGCTCCGGCCCACCTCCTGCTCGGCCTCGAAGCCGGCGGTGCGGACGAACCGGTTGCGATACCAGGCCCGGCCGTCCTGGAACCCCACGGCGTGGACCATGCCGTCGCCGTCGAACGGGTGGTAGCGCTCGATCGGCAGGTGGACCGGGTTCTCGGTGTTCCGCAGGTAGAGGCCGTCGAGATCCTCGGGCAGCTCGCCCGCCACCAGCTCGAGGGCATCGACGTGCCACTCCTCGTGCTGCGGCCGCCAGGGTCCCGTGCGATACGGGTGGTCGTCGTCGTCGGGCAGCGTGCGCAGGGCCCGTCCCACCAGCTCGATGTCCATAGGACGTTCAGTGTCGCAGGGGGTGAGTAGGTTCGCCCTCGATGGTGCGACGAGAGTGGCGACCGGGCTGGGCCGTCGACGTGCGCCGCACCCTGGGCGTGGTGTCGCGGGGGCGGTTCGACCCGACCTACCGGGCCACGCCCGACGGGGCGGTGTGGCGCACCATGCGCACGCCGGACGGGCCCGCCACCCAGCGCATCTCGGTGCGGACCGTCGAGCGGGTCGTGGTGGGCGACTCGTGGGGCCCGGGGGCGGCGTGGGCGGCCGAGCAGCTGCCGGCGGCGTTGGGCGCCCTCGACGACGTCGACGGCTTCGACCCGACGCGGCACCCGGTGGTGGCCGACCAGTGGCGCCGCCACGGCGCCTCGCTGCGCACCCCGGCCGTCGGCTCGGTGTTCGAGATGCTGGTGCCGGCCGTGATCGAGCAGCGGGTCACCAGCAGGGAGGCCCGCCGGGCCTGGTCGTACCTGCTGCGGCGGCACGGCTCGCCCGCACCGGGCCCGGCCCCCGACGGCATGCGGGTCCAGCCCTCGGCGCGGGAGTGGGGTCGGGTGCCGTCGTGGGAGTGGCACCGGGCCGGGGTCGAGGCGACCCGGTGGGCCACCGTCGCCCGGGCGGCCACGGTGGCCCCGGCGCTCGAGCGCTGCGCGGCGATGCCGGGGGCGGCGGCGCGGACCCAGCTCCGCCGGGTCCCCGGCGTGGGCGTGTGGACGGCCGCCGAGGTGGCCCAGCGCGCCCTCGGCGATCCCGACGCGGTGTCGTTCGGCGACTTCCACGTGGCCAAGGACGTCGTCTACGCCCTCACCGGCGAGTGGGGCGGAACCGACGAGCGCCTGGCCGAGCTGCTCGAGCCGTGGGCCGGCCACCGGGGCCGGGTCGTGCGGCTGGTGGGCATGGCCGGCGTCCGCCGCCCCAAGCGCGGCCCCCGCTACGCCCCCCACGACTTCCGCGCCATGTAGTAGTGAGGGTGGCGTGGTCGACGGCGGACGTCGGCCCGGGAGAGGGCGTGACATGGCGAATCTGCGGACCAGCCGGCGGACCCTGGCGGCGGTGGCCGCCACCGCGGTGATGATCGTGGCCGGCGTGTCGTCGTGCGCCGACCCGCTCTTCGACGTCGTCATCACCAACCCGGGCATGTACCCGGTCTTCCAGTCGGCCGTGACCGACTACGTCAACCGCTGCGACCCGGAGGAGCAGACCGAGGTCTCGGTCGAGGCCCCACCCGGCGCCATCGTCTCGATCGCCGGCCGGCGCGGGCGGCGGGGAGCCTTCACCGAGCGGATCACCCAGCGCCCCAACGAGCGGTTCACCATCGTCGTGACGCTCGAGGGGAACACCACCGTCCACCACGTCCGCTGTCTCCCGGAGGGGTTCCCCGAGTGGGATGCCCACGGCTCGGGCCAGCCGCCGCAGTCCGAGTTCTACGTCACCACGCTCATCGCCGGCTTCGCGCCCACCAACCGGCCCGTGATCTTCGACGCCCACGGTGTGCCCGTGTGGTGGTCGGAGCCGGCGTTCTCCTTCCTCACCACGCCGCTCGGCAACGGCAACCTGGCCAGCCTCCCGATCACCGGCGGCATGATCGAGCGCCGCCTCGACGGGTCGACCGTCAGGGTGCTCGACACCGAGGGTGCGCCCAGCGACTTCCACGACGTGCTGCTGCTCGAGAACGGCCACTACGTCCTCGTCACCGCCGACTACCGCCCCTGCGATCTCACGGCGTGGGGCCGGGAGCCGGCCGAGTGCCTGTTCCACGAGGTCCAGGAGCTCACACCCGAGGGCGACGTGGTGTGGCGGTGGCGGCCCGAGGAGGACATCCCCATCACCGAGACACCGCCGCGCTGGCGGGGCGAGTTCGACCCGGTGCGGAACGCCGTCGACCCCTGGCACTGGAACTCGATCGAGTGGGACGGCGACGGCTTCATCGTCTCGCTCCGCCACCAGGACGCCGTCTACAAGATCGACTACGCCACCAAGGACATCGTCTGGAAGCTGGGCGGCACCCGCCGGGCCGAGAGCCTGCGGGTCATCGGCGACCGCTACTTCGACCGGGGCAGCTCGATCTCGGGCCAGCACGACGCCCGCCTGCAGCCCGACGGCACGATCACCCTGTTCGACAACCGGACCAACTCGACCAACGGCGCCCAACCGCGCTCGGTCCGGTACCGGATCGACGAGGGCGCGGGGACGGCCACGCTGGTGCACTCGGTGACCGACCCGATCGCCCCGACGTCGCCCTGCTGCGGCTCGACCCGGGTCTTGCCCGGCGGGAACTACGTCACCGGCTGGGGTGGCGGACCGTGGTTCACCGAGAACCAACCGAACGGCGCCCAGGTCTTCCGGCTCGAGATCGCCGGGCTGATGTACCGCGCCGTCCCGCTCGCTCCCGGCGAGATGAGCCGCGACGCCCTGCGGGCCGGGATGGACGCCCAGTACGACGGCGCCGTCCCCTCGGAGGTGGGCCGGAGCGGCCCGCAGCTACCTCCTCGCGACCCGGCCACGGCCGGCGACCCCGAGACCCGGCTCGGCGCCGGCATCTGAGCTCAGTCCTGGGGGGAGGTCACCACGAAGCTGCAGGTGGTGGCGGTGCTGCCCCCGATGTTGAGGGTGGCGGCGGTCGTGGCCCCGTCGACCTGGACCTCGCCGGCCCGGCCGGTGACCTGCTTGGTCGCGTCGACCAGCATGCGGACCCCGGTGGCGCCGACGGGGTGGCCACCGCCGATGAGCCCGCCCCCGGGGTTGACCGGGATGCGGCCGGCGCGGGCCGTCTCGCCCCCCTCGACCGCCTTCCAGGCGTCGCCCGGTGCGGTGATGCCGATGTGGTCGATGGCCATGTAGGCGCTCATGGCGAAGCAGTCGTGGACCTCGACCGCGTCGAGGTCGTCGACCGTGGCCAGCCCGGCGCGCGCCAGCGCGTCGGAGAACGTGTCGCGCACGTGGGGCAGGACGTGGGTGTCGTCGGCCGAGCGCACGAGCTTGCGGGCCAGCGGCAGGCCGACGGTGCGGTGGCCCCAGCCGACGATGCGGGCGGCGTGCTCGCGCCGCAGCAGCGCCGGATCGGCGCGCACGGCCCGGTCCGACACCAGCACCACGGCGGCGGCACCGTCGGTGACCTGGCTGCACCCGTTGCGACGGGTCCAGCCGTCGATGACCGGGTTGGCCTCCGGGTCGTCGGTGAAGCTGGCGTCGGTGAACCGCCACTCGCGGGTCTGGGCCACCGGGTTGGCCCGGGCGTTGGCGAACGCCTGCTCAGACAGGGCGTCGAGGTGGGCCGGGTCGAGTCCGTAGCGCCGGTCGTACTCGTCGGCCAGGTCGGAGAAGGCCGCCGGCCACACGTACCGCGGCGCGCCCTCGTGGCCGACCCACGACGCCGCCCCCATGGCCACGCTGGCGTGGTCGCCGGGCTGCGAGCGCTCGACCTCGACACCGAGCACGAGGGCCGTGTCGTAGCGCCCGGCCTGGAGGTCGGCCATGGCCGCGAGGACGGCGAGGCTGCCCGACGCGCACGCCCCCTCGTGGCGGGTGGCGGGCACGCCCCAGAGGGCGTCCTCGACGGTGGCCGGCATGGCGCCCCAGTGGCCCTGGCCGGTCATCAGCTCGCCGAAGGCGTTGCCCACGTGCACGACGTCGACCTGGTCGGGGCCGACGGCGGCGTCCTCGAGGGCACCCCGCACCACCTCGGCGACCAGGCCGTCGGGCCCGGCGCCGTCCTTGGTGACGTTGCGGGCGAAGTCGCTCTGGTACCCACCGAGG